>NZ_JBHYDW010000019.1:0-46433 GCF_051860475.1 Elioraea sp.
CAGCGCTGGACGCGCGGGTCGGGCCGCTTCGCCTGGCCGGTGCGCGGGCAGGTGGTATCCACCTTCGGCCGCAAGGGCGGGGGGCTGGTGAATGACGGGGTGAACATCGCCGCGCCGCTCGGCACGCCGATCCGCGCGGCGCATGCCGGCACGGTCGTCTATGTCGGCAACGAGGTGCGCGGCTTCGGCAATCTGATCCTGGTGCGCGATGCCTCGGGCGTGGTCACGGCGTATGCGCATGCCGACGCGGTGGCGGTGCGCCAGGGGCAGAGCGTGCGCGAGGGGCAGGTGATCGGCCGGGTCGGCCGCACCGGCGCGGTGAGCGCGCCGCAGCTCCACTTCCAGGTGCGCCGCGACGGCCGCCCGGTCGATCCGATGCGCTATCTCGGCGGGCAGGTGGCGAATCAATGACACGCAACAAGATTGGATATAGCTGCTAATGGATAGGAGGGTTATACGACCGCTCTCCGCTCCTCGCCTGTTGTGACTCTGTGTTTGGTGTGCGTGGATCTAGATTGCATCTATGCAGGGGTGGTCTTTCTTTCATAGGAAAACATCGAGGATTGAATGCAAATATCCACAGTGTCAAGGAAAAGAGAAAGATGAGGCGCGTCTCCTCGCTTTTCATTTTGATCTGGTTCTGTTCATGCTCGATGGGTCAAATTCAGCCTGAATGGAATTCAGGTGACCTTAATATAGAAAGCAATGTAGTACTCATTCAGATAGCACTTCGTGCGTATGGTCACCTAAAAGCGTCCGTAGACGGACGGGTGGGACCATCGACACGACGCGCTGCCCGTGATTTTCGGAGATTTCGAAGTTTGGACGGAGATGATGAAATTGATGTCAGTCTTCTTGAGGCGCTTTATAAGAGTCCTGATTTCTACCAACCCATGCGCTATACTGAGGGAAGCACACTTCTTTGCTTTCGATGGGGAATATCCAATGTTCTCCTGTATGTTACAAACATTGGCACGATCACTTGTACTATCAAAGGGAGCCTTCCAACAAATGTGCATTTGATCAGCCAGGGTCACAAATTTTGCGAGGAAAGCATAAGGTTTAAAAGTATACCAATTAGATGCACTATGATATTTGATGGGCAGAAATTTGTTGATCTTAATCGGCTTATTTCGATGGTCAATGCCCCTTCGCCAGACGTCCCAGCACTTGTTGATACGTTTGATGCTAGGACCAGGCGCATCACAACAATTGAGGCAATACTCCGATCCGAGCCCGCCCTCTTTGATTTTTCAGGCTCAGTGCACATCGGTATCCCGCCCAAGCAAACTGAAAGCCCCGTACCTATCACAATCTTAAGATTAAATGGAAGGAGTCTTTGTCATGGAACGTCGCAGCATGTTGAAGAAAACACATTCAGATTCTTATTAAATTGCTTTGATAACTTGTATACTTTTTCTGGAGAGTCTCGCCTTGTTGGGTTTGTCGATGGCCCCGGTCAACTTCTCCCTGTCTACGAGGGTACGGTGAGTCATATGGGATCATGGGCTAGACTGCGGCCGCCACAGCATTTCTTTCCACTGTCGATCCGTTAGTCGCAGAATGTGCGACCGTCAAAGGCAAGGCAATTTCCTGGGACGGTTGTTCGCCCCCGGGCGGGGGGATGAACAGCGATCTGATTCTCGTGTTGAGGCGTCGGGACACTCCGCCTAAAGAATACAATTAATTGGCTTCTCGGCACTAGATTCTCAAGGCGGTTCATGAGAACAACGCTAACAATACCACTTTCCGGTAAACTCTGACTCTTCTCAAATGCTCTGATTGCACGGCTCGTTCGTGGCCCCATTATCCCATCTACTGGCCCAACATCAAACCCAAGGATGGCAAGGCTCGCCTGTAACCTTTCGATCACAGCACGGCCGACCGCATCCACAAGAGGGTCTTCCGCTGCGTCCGCGCGACGTGGGCGGCTCCCAATATCAGGACCCACGCTGCCGACTGGGGCCTTTGCCTGGGCGGCTTGGTGATCGACTGACGCTTTCGGCGGAGAAATCGCGACTCGGTTGGGGCTGCCTTGCAGGTGCGGTTCCATAGGAGAAGTCAGAGGAGGAGCCGCCGCTCTCGCGGAGCCATCGGGAGGGGCCACTGCCGTGGAAGGCGCGGGCGCGGGGGGCGGCGCTGTGGGCCGCACGGGTTCAGAGGACCTCACAGGTTCAGGCGGTACCACTCTGGGGTTAAACGGGCCACTGGTCACTTGAGAACCGACGGCGACTCCCGAGGGTGGTTCGGCCGGTCGTGCGGCGTGAGTGGGGGGGCCAGATGCGCGTTCAACCGGGTCCGGCAAAGTCGAACCGTTGCGGACGTCAGCGTCCTGGAAAAGGATAACAATGCCAATAACTGTACAGAAGAAAAACACAAAGAAAAGAAACCGTCCACTGCCGTCGGTATTGCCTCCTCCGTCATGCTTGACATCAGATCTACATGAACTTTTGGCACTTTTTATAAGGCCTGTAGGTGGTGATGTTCGCGTGCTTGATGTTTTTTCATTGTACGCAATATTGGTATTTTTTTGTATTGCGCCA
This sequence comes from Elioraea sp., assembly GCF_051860475.1. Lineage (NCBI taxonomy): Bacteria > Pseudomonadati > Pseudomonadota > Alphaproteobacteria > Acetobacterales > Elioraeaceae > Elioraea > Elioraea sp. The sequence goes on from NZ_JBHYDW010000019.1 coordinate 2,544, forward strand.
TGGTGCTGTGTATATTCGTTGCCGAGCCAATCCTCTTTCTGCTCTGACCAGCCCGTCTTGTTGCTATCTGAGTCGTGGTGCTGTGTATATTCGTTGCCGAGCCAATCCTCTTTGTGCTCTGACCAGCCCGTCTTGTTTCCGCTGTCGTCGTAATGCTGGGTATATTTGTTACCGAGCCAGTCTTCTTTTTCTTCTGACCACCCCATCACGACCCTCCTGTGCTCTGCCAAGGGATGCGGTACTGAGAAGAAATACGACAACTCTTGTTATCCGTCTTGTCTCCGACGTTGTCTGGCGAGCATTTATTCCTATCTCTAGTATGAGCTACCGTGAACCGATTCGCTACGCAATTCTTAGAGATCCCATTCATGCCGTTTTGCTTGGGACGACGCTAGGGGTAAGTGCCCCATTCGCGAAATGCCACGGTGCGCCGAGGAGGGAAGTAGGCTGGGAACTGTCAGATGGCCGGGCCAAACGACAGGGTCGTGGCACCCTCAGCCCCGCGCGTCGCGACGCGCCTGCGCCGCCTTGCCCCTCTGCGAGACGCTGCCGACGACGATCCCGGGCGGCCCCTGCCGCGACCGGCGGATGCCCTTGGCCGCCATGCCGCGCCCTGCCGCCATCCCGGCATCCGGGTGGTGCACCGGCGCCTCGCGCCGCCGCGCCATTGCCGCCTCCATCCGCGCCTGCATCGAGGCCCGCTTGCGCTCGGCCGAGAACCGGTCGAGCCGCGCGTTCACCCGCTTGAGCGCGCGGGCATAGACCTGCTTCTTGGCGGCAACGCCCCGCTCGCTGGCGGCGCCGGCCTCGGGGTTCCCGGCCTTGCCGCGGCGTGCCCGGCGGCGTCCGGCGATCACGCCGCGCGCCCGGTCGCGCGCCTCGCGCAGCCAGCGGGCGAGCGCGCGCAGCTCCTCCTCCGGCAGCGTCTCCACCTCGGGGTAGTGGCTTTTCACGATCTGGCCGTACTCGGCTTCGGACACGAGGCGGCGTTCGGTGGCGAAGCACTGGCCCATGGACTGGTCTCCGTGACGGCGGGGGGCGTCGCGATAGCATGTCCGCCGGGGTGGCGGATACCATCCTGCTCAGCCGATCCGAACGCCATGCCGGCCGGCGAGGTCCTGGATGAACTGCCAGGCGACGCGGCCCGAGCGCGACCCGCGCGTGACCGCCCACTCGGCCGCCTCCCTGCGGATCGTCTCGGGATCGACCGCGATGCCGTAGGCGCCGGCGTACCCTTCCACCATGGCGAAGTAGGTCTGCTGGTCGCAGTGGTGGAAGCCGAGCCAGAGGCCGAACCGGTCCGACAGGGACACCTTCTCCTCCACCGCCTCGCCCGGGTTGAGCGCCGAGGAGCGCTCGTTCTCGATCATGTCGCGCGAGAGCAGGTGGCGGCGGTTCGAGGTGGCGTAGAACAGCACGTTGCCCGGCCGCCCCTCGACCCCGCCCTCCAGCACGGCCTTGAGGCTCTTGTAGTCGCTCTCGCCGGCGTCGAAGGAAAGGTCGTCGCAGAACAGCAGGCAGCGCCGCGGCGCCTCGCGCAGCAGCCCCATCAGCGTCGGCAGGGAGCGGATGTCCTCGCGGTGGATCTCGATCAGCGCCACGCCGCCGGTGGCGCGGGTCTCGTCGTTGACCGAAGCGTGGATCGCCTTCACCAGCGAGGACTTGCCCATGCCGCGTGCCCCCCAGAGCAGGGCGTTGTTGGCGGGCAGGGCGGAAGCGAAGCGGCGCGTGTTCTCGAGCAGGATGTCGCGCTGGCGCTCAATGCCGCGCAGCAGGTCGAGCGGGATCGCGCTCACCTTCGGCACCGGCCAGAGCATCGCGCGCTCCGGGTGCCAGACGAAGGCATCCGCTGTGGCGAGGTCGGCGGGTGGTGGCGGCGGGGGCGCGAGCCGCTCCAGCGCGGTGGCGATGCGGGCGAGCAGGGCCGGGGTGTCGTGGCTGTCCATCATGGCCGCGGGGTGTCGTCGGCGCACGCGGCCGCGTCAAGACGGGCGGCTACATCGCCGCCGTGAACCCGCCATCGACGTAGAGGATCTGGCCCGAGACGTAGCTCGCGGCTGGCGAGGCGAGGAACACCGCCGCCCCGGCGATCTCGCCCGGCGCGGCCCAGCGCCCGGCCGGGGTGCGGTCGCAGACCCAGGCGTTGAAGGCCGCATCCTCGACCAGCGGCTTGTTCATCTCGGTCAGCACATAGCCCGGGCCGATCGCGTTCACGGTCACGCCGTGCTTCGCCCATTCGGTGGAGAGGCAGCGCGTCAGCGAGCGGATGCCGCCCTTGGCCGCGCCATAGGCGGGGATGTTGGCGCGGCCGAGCTCGGACAGCACCGAGGCGATGTTGATGATCCGCCCGCGCTTGCGCTCGATCATGCCGGGAGCGACCAGCTTGATCAGCCGGAACGCCGCGTTCAGGTGCGTCTCGATGATCGCGCTCCAGGCGTCGTCGGGGAACGTGACGGCGGGGGCGCGGTGCTGCTGGCCGGCGTTGTTCACCAGGATGTCGATTGGGCCGAGTGTGGCGAGCACCGCGCGCGCAGCCTCGGTGTCGGTGACGTCGAAGGGGGCGGGGCGGGTGGCGATGCCCTCGCGGCCGAGCGCCTCCGCCGTCGCCGCCACGGACTCGGGCGAGCGGCCGTTCAGCGCCACCTCGGCGCCGGCGAGCCCGAGCGCGCGCGCGATCGCGAAGCCGATGCCGCGCGTCGAGCCGGTGACGAGCGCGCGCTGGCCGCTGAGGTCGAAGCCGGGATGGGGCATGGTTCTGTCCTTGCTGCTGCGCGGGCAGCCTGCCATGCCTCCGCCGGATGTCGAGCGCGCTGCGACGTTCCGCAGGGCGATCGCCGGTGTCGGGACCGCTCCGCGAGCAGCGCCTTTCGCTTCCCCTCTCCACCCGCTTGCGGGGGGAGAGGCTGGGTGAGGGGGGTGCCGCCGCGCGACGATTGCCGGGCAGCCTGACGCGCGGATGCGGCAGCATCGAGTCCTCGCGCAGTCGGGCGAGACTGCGGCACATCCCCCCCTCACCCAACCCTCTCCCCCCGCGCGCGGGGGGAGAGGGAAGGCGGTCGGCCCGCGCGATCCGGCGGCGCCGTTACACAGACGGATCGATGTTGTGGTTCACCCGGAGCAGGTTCTGCGGATCGTACATGCGCTTCACCGCCACCAGCCGGTCCCAACTCGCGCCGTAGGACGCGCGCAGCCTGCCGGCAGCCTCGTCGTCGTGCAGGAAGTTCACATAGGCCCCGCCCGGATTGAACGCGTGCACCGCCTGCCAGTAGGCGCGGCCCCACGCCTTCAGCGCCTCGGCCTTCGACGGATCGGCGTCGATCGCCGCGATCACCATCGACCAGCGCGCCGCGCGCCCGGCCCACGGCGTCTCGGCCGGGGCGATGTCATGCGCCGCCCCATCGATCGGATAGAGATGCATTAGCGACAGCTCGCTCGGCGCGCGCGCGGCGTGGTGCAGATGCGTCTCGATCGCCGCATCCGAGAGCTCTGTGACGAAGTCGCCCTTCCAGTACCACTGCAAGCCCTTCGGCAGCAGCGGATCGAACAGCGACTGCACGGTGGGGAAGGGCATCTGCCCCATCCAGTCGAACAGCGGCGCGGGCAGCTCGTCGCGCACGCGCCGCATCGCCGCATCGCCCTCCTCCTGCGTGCCGTTCACGCAGGAGACCAGGCCGCAGACCGGCTTGCCCCAGTGCTCTTCCGGGAACGGCGCGGTCGAGGGCACGGTCTTCAGCCCGAAGAAGCTGGTGAGGGAGCGCGGCACGGTCGGCAGCCAGTCGCGGTACCAGCGCATGATGGTGCCGGCATGGGCGCGGTCCCAGATGATCGGCCCGGCATAGACCAAGCGCACGGGATGGGCGCGGAACAGGAAGCTCGTCACGACGCCGAAATTGCCGCCGCCGCCGCGCAGGCCCCAGAACAGGTCCGGGTGCTGCTCGGCGCTCGCGGTGACGAGCGTGCCGTCGGCGAGCACCACATCGGCCTCGATCAGGTTGTCGATCGTCAGCCCGTACTGGCGCGTCAGGTAGCCGTGCCCGCCGCCGAGCGTCAGCCCGGCGATGCCCGTGGTCGAGACCGCGCCCGAGGGCACCGCGAGCCCGAACGGGTGCGTGGCGTGATCGACGTCGCCCTGGGTGCAGCCCGCCTCCACGCGCACGGTGCGCGCGGCCGGATCGACGCGCACGCCCTTCATCGGCGAGAGGTCGATCACCAGGCCGTCGTCGCAGCTGCCGAGGCCGGGGCCGTTATGGCCGCCGCCACGGATCGCGAGCAGCAGCCCGTTCTCGCGCGCGAAGGTCACGGCGGCGATCACGTCGGCGACATTGACGCAGCGCGCGATCGCGAGGGGCCGCTTGTCGATCATGCCGTTGTACAGCGCGCGGGTGTCATCATAGCGCGGATCGCTCCGCCCGATCAGATCGCCGCGCAGGCGCGGCCGCAAAGTTTCCAGTGTGTCGATCAGCATGCTAGCCTCCTGGCGGTCATGGCCGGATGAGGCCCCGAAACTGCGCCTATGGCTGGGCGCGCGCCATGACGGGACATCCTGTTGCGTTGACGCTTCGTCCGGAACGCGGCGCCGCGTTGACGGCGCGTCCGGTCCGGTTGATCGGCCGTCTGTCGGGAGATCGTGCATGGACATTCTCTCCGAGGTGCTACGCGCGGTGCGGCTCGACGGCGCGCTGTTCTTCGACAGCGAGATGACCGCGCCATGGGTCGCGGAGGGGCCGCCCGTGGCCGATTTCGCGCAGCGCGTGATGCCGGGATCGGACCGGGTGATCTGCTTCCACGCCGTACTGGCGGGCGCGTGCTGGGCCGAGATGGACGACCACTCGCTGCCCCCGCTCCGGCTTGAGGGCGGGGACGTGCTGGTGGTGCCCGCAGGGATCGCGCACTCGCTGGCATCCACGCCGGGCATGCGCGGCGTGCGCGATCTCAGTCTTTACTGCCGGCCGAACGATCGCCCGCTCCCCTTCGTGCTGCGCGGCGGCGGGGGCGAGGCCGAGACGACCCGCTTCGTCTGCGGCTATCTCGGCTGCGACACGAAGCCGTTCAACCCGCTGCTCGACGCGCTGCCGACCATCATCCATGCCCAGGGGAGGGCGGGTGGGGCGGCCTGGATCACCCGGCTGATCGAGCTCGCGGTGCATGAGACCGAGACGCGGCGTGCGGGTGGCGAGATCGTGCTCGCGCGTCTGAGCGAACTGCTGTTCGTCGAGGTGATCCGCGGCTACCTGGAAGGGTTACCCGAGGAGTCGCGTGGCTGGCTCGCCGGCCTGCGCGACCGCCATGTCGGCGCCGCGCTGCGGCTGATCCACGGCCGGCCCGTGGAGCCCTGGACGCTCGAGGGGCTGGCGCGCGAGGTCGGGCTGTCGCGCACGGTGTTCGCCGAGCGCTTCGCGCAGTTCGTCGGCCTCGCGCCGATCCAGTATCTCGGTCGGTGGCGGTTGCAGCTCGCGGCACGGCTGCTGGAGCGGCCTGGCCTTGCGATCGCCCAGGTGGCGCGCGAGGTCGGCTATGAGTCCGAGGAGGCGTTCAACCGCGCCTTCAAGAAGGTGATGGGCATCCCGCCCGGTGCCTGGCGCCGCACCCGCGAGCCGCAGGAGCGGGCCAGCGCCGCCTGAACCCGCGCGCAATCTTCGCGCCCGTCTACGGCCGCACCCCGAGCCGCGCGGTCAGGAACCCGTGGAACGCGTCCACCTGCGCCGGATCGCCAGCGACGCGATAGCGCCGGCGCGACTGCATGATCAGCCAGAACGGCAGGAACAGAACGATGTACCAGAACGACGGCGGCGGTTCGCGCCGGTCGATCTTCAGCTCAACCCAGTCCTCGCGCCGCATCGCGCCGAGCCCGACGAAGAAGGCGCCGATCGCGATCAGGGCGAACCCGATCAGTGCCGCAACCGGACCGGCGAAGCCCGTGATCACGCCCGAGAGCACGAACACCAGGCCGAGTCCGATCCGGCCCAGGCCCCCCAGGCTGCGCCAGTCGGCGGTGCGCCGCCGTGCGCCGGTGATCTCGGTGTAGCGGATGTCGATCGCACGCCCCTCGCGCCAGCCGAACAGCCGCGTGCCGGTGGCCCAGATCACGAGCCCACCGAACTCGAAATGCGCCTCCACCGTCTCGCCGGGCTCGAGCGCGGCGGCGATCTCCGCGGGCAGATCCGGCGCAGGCGGCGGTGCCACGCGCGGCGTCGCGCGCTTCGCCGTGCCGTGCTTGCGCTTCGCGGTCACTGCCGCTGCCCCGCGTCAAGCCGGCCAGCGAGTTCGGTTCCCCGAACCCGGCGGTTGCCGCGCGCGTGGTCGGCAGCATTGCGGCCGCGCGCGTCGCGCAGCGCCGGGTCGGCGCCGGCATCGAGGAGCGCGCGCAGCACCGCCGGTTCGTTGTCCGCGGCGGCGATCATCAGCGGCGTCATCCCGGCCGGGTCCGTGGCGTCCGCATCGGCCCCGGCGGCGAGCAGGACGCGCACCACCTCCGCGCCGCCGCCGCGCGCCGCCACCATCAGCGCGGTCCAGCCACCGCGGGCGCGCGCCTCCAGCGTCGCACCCGCACCGACCAGCAGCCCGACCACCGCGGCGTCGCTGTGCCGGGCGGCGATGATCAGCGCGGTCGCACCGTCGCGGTCGCGCGCATCGACCGCCGCGCCGGCCTCGATCAGCGCCGCGACCGCAGCGGCGTCGTTGCGGCGCGCGGCGATCATCAGCGGGGTCCAGGCGCCCTCGGGACGCGCATCGACCGAGGCGCCGCCCGCGATCAGCGCGCGCAGCACCGCCGCGTCGTTGTGCCCGGCCGCGATCATCAGCGCGCTCGCGCCCCCCTGGTCGAGCGCGTCCACCTCCGCGCCGCCCTCGATCAGCGCGCGCACCACTTCGGCGGTGTTGTTGCGTGCGGCGATCATCAGCGCGGTGGCGCCGCCGAAGTCGCGCGCATGGATGTCGGCGCCGGCGGCGAGCAGCGCGCGCACCACCGCCGCGTCGTTGCGCGAGGCCGCGAGCATCAGCGGCGTGACCGCGCGCCGGTCGCCGATATTCACCTCCGCGCCGGCGATCAGCAGGGCACGCACGACCGGAAGGGTGTTGCGGGAGGCCGCGAACATCAGCGGCGTCTGCGCCTCGGCGTTCAGCGCATCGACGCGTGCCCCGGCCTGGAGTGCGGCCGCGACCGCGCCGGGATCGCCGGACCGGGCGGCCTCGAACAGCGCGTGGTCCGTCTGGTCGCAGCCTGCGGCGAGCAACAGGGCCGCGAGCAGGGCGTGGCGGAGGGCTGTGCCCATGCGGCCGTGCCGGGAATGATGCGGAGCCGGGCGCGTGGCGGACGCTCCCCGGCGCGCGGCCTCAGACCACCAGCACGGGGAAGGCGTGCTGGTGCACCAGCTTGTTGCTGACGCTGCCCAGCAGGAACTCGCCGAGCCGGCCGAGGCCGCGGCGCCCGACCACGACGATCGCCGGCTTCAGACCGTCCGCCACCTTGCCGATCTCCGGCACCACGGCGCCGCTGACGATCCGCTCCTCGATTTCCACCCCGTCGCCGACCGCTTTGCGCGCGGCCGCGAACACCTTCCCGGCAGCCTTGCGGCTCGCCTCCTCGAGCCCCTGAGGGCTGAGCACGGCGGGCTCGGCGAGCGCACCGGTGACGGAGTCGAGGCTGACGAACTCATGCGGCCCGGGCGCGGGGAACACGTAGAGCAGCGTCAGCGGCCGCTTCATCTCCCTCGCGAGTCCCGCTGCGACGGCGGCGGCACGGCCCGCGTCCTCGGAGCCGTCGACCGCGGCGATGATCCGGGTCGTCTGGGTCGGCATGCGTCATCCTCCCGAGCGGTGAAGCGGGGCGGCGGCCCCGCGGCGGAGCGGCATGGCGCTCACCGCCGCTCCGCCGCCTGCGGTGCGGGGTCGTCCGGCTGCACCTTGTCGGTCTCGGTGAGCTCCTCCGGCGAGGGCGACTCGTAGAGTCTGATCATCAGGCCGAGGGCGATGGCGATCGGCAATGCCCACCCCAGGAGGGCGATGAAGGTGCTGGTTCCCGCGCCCATGACGTGCCTCCTCTGTTCTCAGCCGCGCATGTGGTCGATCGAGGCCAGGGCGGTCTCGTCTCTGGGCTGCGGCGTGTAGCGCGGCGCGGTCGCCATCTGCGCCGGCCAGCACATGCTCCAGAGCAGGAACACGCCGGTGAGCCCGCCCAGGATCAGCCAGGTCCAGAGACCAGGCAGGCCGAAGACCACGCCGTCGAGGTAGTTGCCGAACTCGATGCCGGGCCCGACGAACATGATCCACCAGAACGGGATGTAGAACCACAGGAAGCGGCGCCACGCCTGGGCCTTCGGTTCGTAGAAGGCCGGATCGTGCCTGCGGTAGAACGAGTCCAGCCGCTGCATCCATTCCTCGTGCGTCCGGCTCGGCGAGGTGACGGTCGAGACCGCGCAGATCGTCAGCAGGTTGAAGATGATGCCCCAGCCGGCGGAATGGATGCTCAGCGTGTAGCGGTAGTCGACCCAGATGTAGCTCAGCGTGACGAAGATGATGCCCATGATCAGGCCGGCGAGGATGCCTTGCGGCGTCCAGCGCATCGGCCAGCCGCGGAAGCCGTAGCAGGTCACGATCAGCGCCGGGTAGAGCTGGAACCCGTAGGAGACCGCGAGCCCGCCCAGCATCACCATCAGGTCGCGCTGGGCGAAGGCGACGTAGAGCGCGCAGCCGAGCAGTACGAGGCAGAAGAAGCGCGACCAGTGCACCTGCGACTGTTCGGGGAAGACGTCGCGGATGCGCCGCGGCTCGCCCTGCGCGGTGACGTCGGCGCCGACCGCCGAGGCGGCGGCCGTGTCGCGCGCACGGCGCCGGGCGCGATGCAGCAGCGTCTCGCCGACGATGTTGCGCGTCGCGATCGCGGCGAAGGACGAGACATAGGGCCCGGCGGTGGACTGCGCGGCGGCCAGCAGGCCGATTGCGGCGAGCGGGATCAGCACCAGCGGCAGGTAGTTCAGCATCAGCATCGGCACCACGCCGTCCGAGCCTGCGCCCATCGCGCCGGCCGCGCGGATGAAGTTCACCAGCGCCGCACCGCCCCAGGTGCCCGGGTCCTGGTGCGCATGGATGCGCGCGCCCATGCCCTGCACCACCGACCACAGCACCAGCGTCGCGGTGACGACCGTGCCGATGCCGACGGTCACCTGCCAGGCGATCAGGCGCGCATGGCGCATGCTGTAGGCCCACATGGTGAAGGCGGGCGAGGCCTGGATACCGGCGAGCGCGAACATGTAGGTCAGCATCATGATGCCGGTCCAATGGACCATCGGGCCGATGCCGCCGACATCGCCGACCCAGTTCCAGCTCCACAGAACCCAGCCATGCGAGTGGGTGTAGTAGGTGTGCAGCGTCGTCACCTGGTCCATGAAGCTGGCCCAGCCGCCGAAGCCGTAGAGCACGGAGGCGCCGATCAGGGTGATGCCGCCGAACACGAGGAAATATTGCAGCGCGTCCACCCAGGCGATGGTGCGCAGCCCGCCGGCGCCGACATAGATCAGCATGATCAGCGCGAGCGCGACGGAGCCGATGATGAAGGGGAAGAATCCGCCGGTGATGACGGTGAACAGCAGGCCCGAGCCGATCAGCTGCACCGCTACGTAGAAGCAGCTGTAGAGGAACGAGACGACGACGATCGTCATCCCGAACAGGTTGGAGTCGAAGATGGTGCGGTACTGCTCGGGAGGCGTGATGAAGCCGTAGCGCCGGCCGAGCATCCACTGGCGCTTGAGGAACAGCGCGCCGGTGAACGGGATAGTGATGGCGTAGAGCCCGGCGAAGGCATAGGCGAGCCCGCCAGCATAGACCGTGCCGGGATGGCCCATATAGGTCCAGGCGCTGAAGGAGGTCACCGAGGCGGCGAGCAGGAACAGCCAGGGCGGCAGGGTGCGCCCGGAGATGCCCCATCCGGCGAGCGTGCGCGCCTGCCGGTAGCCAACGATGCTCCAGTAGATGCAGTAGGCCCAATAGAGCCCCACCGCGATCAACACGCCGGTGATCAACGGCCAGTTGTAGCCGGTCTCGGCCATGGTGGTAAGCCTCCTCCGAGCCTCCACCACGCCCCGCTTCCCCCGTTTCGGACGCGGGGTGGAAGAGGACACTGCAACGCTAGGCGACTTATTGGGGTGGACTTATTGGGGATCCTTGGCGATCCCGAGACTTCCGACCCCGGCGGAGGGTTGGACGTCGGTCCCACGCGCCGCCATCCCGACCCCGGAGTCATCTCCTGGTCATGCGTTTGTAACATAAGTGCCGTGCAGATCAAGAGCATCTTCACCGTTGGGGCGGGCACGGTGTGGATGCGCGGTGCCATGGTCGGCGCCCGGGCGCGGCCCTGGCACGGGCCCCTCGGCTCCCCCGGCATCGGCGCGCGGGAGGCCGGGCCCGCGGGGTATGAAGGGCAGGGGGCCGCTGCTATGGTCCGCGCCCTTTCCCGAGACATGGGCACGAGCGAGCGATGCTGATTTCTCCCGCCTATGCGCAGGCCGGCGACCCCACCGGCGGGCTGATGAGCCTGGCCCCGCTGATCCTGATCTTCGTCGTGTTCTACTTCATCCTGATCCGGCCGCAGCAGAAGAAGGCGCGCGAGCACCGCGAGATGCTGGGTCAGCTCCAGCGCGGCGACCGGGTGGTGACCGGTGGGGGCGTGTTCGGCACGGTGATCCGCGTCACCCCGGAGAGCGACGAGGTGATCGTCGAGGTCTCGAAGAACCCGCAGCTGCGCGTGACGGTGGTGAAGAGCACGATCCAGTCGGTGCTGCGCGAGCCCACAGAGCCGCCGAAGCCGGAGGACGCCGAACAGCCGCAGCCGCAGCGCCAGGGCAAGCGGCGCAAGGGCCGGCCCGAGGCCGAGGCCGCGCCGACGGAAGCGCCGGCCGAGGCCGCGGAGCCGCCGCCGGCCGAACAGGCTGAGCCGCCGCATCAGGCGCCACAGGAACCGAGCCCGGCCAACGATCAGACGCCGCCGCGCCAGGCCTGAGCGTGGCCGACCCCGCGGCGCCGGTGCTCCAGGGCTATGGGCCGGGCGGGTTCCGCATCTCGGGTGCGACCGTGGCGGGCTCGGTGATCCTGCTGCCGGACCGGATGCTGCCCTGGGCGGCCGGCTCGCTCGCCGAGGCCGACGCCGCGAGCCTCGGCCCCGTGATCGCGGCGGGCGCTGAGCTCGATCTGCTGGTGCTCGGTACCGGCCGGCGCTTCGCGCTCGCGCCCGCGGAGGTGGCGGCGGCACTGCGTGCGGTCCGCGTTGCCGTCGAGGCGATGGACACGGCCGCCGCCTGCCGCACCTACCCGACGCTTGCGGCGGAGGGTCGGCGCGTGGCCGCCGCCTTGATCGCGCTGTAGCTAGTGGGTGTGGCGGCCGTGGCCGCCATGGCCCTCCGGCCCCCGCGCGCCGGCGGCCAGCACCGGCACCTCGACCTCGACCTTGCCCGCCTTTTCGAAGGTGAGGCTCAGCCGGATCGTCTCGCCGCGCCTAAGGTCGCGCATGAGCCCGATCAGCATCACGTGCAGCCCGCCGGGCGCCAGCACCGACGGCTCGCCCGGATGCACCTCGATGCCGGCGACGGGGCGCATGCGCATCACACCCCCGTCGTGCAGATGCGCGTGCAGCTCCACCGTCTGCGCGACCGGGCTCGCCGCCGACACGAGCCGGTCCGGCGTCTCAGTGGGGTTCACCAGCGTCATGTAGGCCGCGCTCGTCCGCCCGGCGAGGGCCGCGCGCGCCCAGGGCTCCTGCACCTCGATGCGGTGATCGTGATGCGCGGCCGCGGGCGCGGCCACGGCGGCGAGGGCGAGCGCCAGAGCCGAACGGCGGGTGATCATGATCGTCTCTCCGGGAAGCGGTGGGGCGGCACGTGGCCGCCCCGGCTGGTTCAGGCCTTGGCCAGCAGGCTCTCGACATACTCCCAGTTCACCAGCTTCTCGAGGAAGTTGGTGAGGTAGTCGGGGCGGCGGTTGCGGAAGTCGAGGTAGTAGCTGTGCTCCCACACGTCGCAGCCGAGGATCGCGGTGCCCTGGCCCTCGGCGAGCGGGTTGGAGCCGTTCGGCGTCTTGGCGGTTGCGAGCTTGCCGTCCTTGCCGACCACGAGCCAGGCCCAACCCGAGCCGAACTGCGTCGCCCCGGCCTGCTTGAACGCGTCCTTGAACGCATCGACCGAGCCGAAGTCGGAAGCGATCTTCGCCTCCAGCTTGCCGGGCAGCTTGCCGCCGCCGTTCGGCTTCATGCAGGGCCAGAACAGGTTGTGGTTCCAGATCTGCCCGGCATTGTTGAACACGCCCGCCATCTCGGCCTTGCCGTGGGACAGCTTGACGATCTCCTCGAGCGACTTGCCCTGAAGGTTGGCGTCCTTCTCGACGAAACCGTTCAGCGCCGTGACATAGGCCTGGTGGTGCTTGCCGTGATGCAGCTCGAGCGTCTCCTGGCACATGCCCGAGGCGGCGAGGGCGTCATGCGCATAGGGCAGCGACGGCAGGGTGAAGGCCATGGCGTCTGTCTCCGCGGAATGGGGGTGAAGGCAGGCGGCAGGTAAGGCCCGTTGCGGGGGATCGTCAACCGGGCCGCGCCGTGCCACGTGACGCGCGATGCCGCCCCCGCTCTCGCCCTGCGGCGCGATCCTGCGCCGCGACGACCCGGACCGCTTCCTCTGCGCGCTGTTCGCGCCTGAGCCTGTGCGCGAGGCGCTGTTCACGCTCGGGGCGTTCAACGTGGCGCTGGCGGGGGTGCGCGACGCGGTGACCGAGCCGGCGCTCGGGCTGATCCGGCTGCAGTGGTGGCGCGAGGTGGTGGAGGAGGCATCGCACGGGCGCTTCCGCCGCCACGAGGTGGCCGAGCCGCTCGGCCGGCTGATCGCCGCGCGCGGGCTCGACCCCGCGCTGCTCGACGCCGTGATCACCGCGCGCGAGGCGGAACTCGCCGAGGAGGGGATCCCCGATCCGGCCGCGCTGGAGACCTATGCGTCGGCGAGCGCGGGCGGGCTGATGCGGCTCGCCCTCGGCGTGCTGGGGGCGGAGACGCCCGCTGGCGTGTCGGCCGCGCGGCATGGCGGCGCCGTGTACGGGCTCAGCGGCATCCTGCGCGCCGCTCCGGTGCTGGCGGCGCGCGGGCGCACGCTGCTGCCGCGCGCGCTGCTGCGCGCCGAGGGGGTGCGGCTGGCCGATCTGGCGCGCACGCCGGCCGGGGAGGGGGTGCGGCGGGTGGCGCGCGTGATCGCCGAGCTTGCCGAGAACCACGCGGTGACGCTGCGCGGGCTGCTGCCGGAGGTCCCGCGGGAGGCGCGCCCGGCGCTGCTGCCGGCGGCGCTCGGCGTGCGCACGCTGCGCCGGCTGCGCCGGGTTGGGTTCGATCCGGGGGATCCGCGCGTGGCGGGGCCGCTTCTGGGGGCGCAATGGGCGGTCGCGCGCATGGCCTGGACCGGGCGGGTGTGAGTGTCCCGATATCGGGCCCGTCTGGGCTGCCTGCGCGACCCTGACCCTTGCCCCTCCGCCGCGCGCTTTCTATAGCAGCCCCCGCCCTCCCTCGAACCCAACGGAGTGCCAGGTGGCCGTCACCGAAGCGCCTGCCGCCAACCCCGCGCTCGACACCATGCGCAACCTGCTCGCCGACACCGCCGGCCCGGAGCGCGCGATGGCCGACGCCATCCGCGCGCTCGCCATCGACGCCGTCGAGGCCGCGAAGTCCGGCCATCCCGGCATGCCCATGGGCATGGCCGACGTCGCCACCGTCCTCTGGACCCGGTTCCTGAAGTTCGACGCCGCCGATCCGCGCTGGCCGGACCGCGACCGCTTCGTGCTCTCCGCCGGGCACGGCTCGATGCTGCTCTACGCGCTGCTGCACCTCACCGGCCATGACGGCATGGAGATGGAGGAGCTGCGCGGCTTCCGCCAGCTCGGCAGCTGCACCGCCGGGCACCCCGAATACGGCGAACACCCCGCGATCGAGACGACCACCGGGCCCCTTGGCCAGGGCATCGCCACCGCCGTTGGCATGGCCATGGCCGAGCGCATGCTCGCCGCCCGGTTCGGCCGGTCGCTGGTTGACCATCGCACCTGGGTGATCGCCTCGGATGGCGACCTGATGGAGGGCGTCAGCCATGAGGCCGCCTCGCTTGCCGGGCACCTGCGGCTTGCCAAGCTGACCGTGCTCTATGACGACAACGCGATCTCGATCGACGGGCCGACCTCGCTCGCCTGCTCTGACGACGCGCTGAAGCGCTTCGCCGCCTATGGCTGGGCCACCAAGCGCATGGACGGGCACGACCCGGCCGAGATCGCCGCCGGCCTCTCCTATGCCGAGCGGTCCGGCAAGCCGACCCTGATCGCCTGCCGCACCATCATCGGCTTCGGCGCCCCCACCACGGCCGGCACGGCCGCGACCCACGGCGCGCCGCTTGGCGCCGAGGAAGCGGCTGCCGCCAAGCGCGCGCTCGGCTGGGATGCCCCCCCCTTCACCGTGCCGGCCGAGATCGCCCGCGCCTGGCAGGAGGCCGGACGGCGTGGTGCCAAGGAGCGCATGGCTTGGCTGCGCCGCTACCAGCGCTCGCCCCAGCATGCCGAGTTCGAGCGCGTCATCTCGGGCCGCCTGCCGGAGGGCTGGCGCGCCGCACTCGACGCCTGGAAGGAAGCCTGCGCCGCGGAGCAGCCGAAGCTTGCCACGCGCCAGTCCAGCCAGAAGGCGCTCGAGGCGCTCGCGCCGGCGGTCCCGGAGCTGGTCGGCGGCTCGGCGGACCTCACCGGGTCCAACCTGACCCATGTCAAGGCGATGGGCACGCTCAGCCGCGACAACTGGGCCGGACGGCACATCCATTTCGGCGTGCGCGAGCACGGCATGGGCGCGGCCCTGAACGGGATGGCGCTGCACGGGGGGCTCGTCCCCTATGGCGGCACCTTCCTGGTGTTCAGCGACTACATGCGTCCCGCGATCCGGCTTGCCGCGCTGATGCAGCAGCGGGTGGTCTACGTGTTCACCCACGACTCCATCGGCCTTGGCGAGGACGGGCCGACACATCAACCGGTCGAGCATCTCGCGGCCTTGCGTGCGATGCCGAACCTCTGCGTGTTCCGCCCGGCCGATGCGGTCGAGACCGCGGAATCCTGGGCGCTCGCCCTTGCCCGCACCGACGGGCCGTCGGCGCTGGCGCTCACCCGCCAGGCCCTGCCGACCGTGCGCACGGCCCACACGCCCGAGAACATGGTCGCGCGCGGCGGCTACGTGCTCGCCGATGCCGAGGGGCAGCGCAAGGCCACGCTGATCGCCTCGGGCAGCGAGGTCGCGATCGCCCTCGCCGCGCGGGAACTGCTGCAATCCCAGGGCGTCCCCACGGCCGTGGTGTCGATGCCCTGCTTCGAGCTGTTCTCCCGGCAGGAGGAGGCGTGGCAGGCCGTCGTGCTCGGCGGCGCGCTGCGCGTCGGCATCGAGGCGGCCTGCGGCTTCGGCTGGGAGCGCTGGCTCGGGCTCTCGGGGATCTTCGTCGGCATGACAGGGTTCGGTGCCTCGGGCCCCTACGAGAAGCTCTACCGGCACTTCGGCATCACGCCGGAGGCCGTGGCGGCCGCGGTGACGCGTCGCCTGTCGTGAATTCGGAGGAGGGAGACCAACCATGGCGGTGAAGGTTGCGATCAACGGCTTCGGCCGGATCGGACGGCTGGTGCTGCGCGCGATCGTCGAGTCCGGGCGCAGCGACGTCGAGTGCGTGCTGGTCAACGACCTCGGCTCGGTGGAGGCGAACGCGCACCTGTTCCGGTACGACTCCGTGCACGGCCGCTTCCCCGGCACGGTGGAGACCACGGCCGACAGCATGATCATCCGTCATGGCGGCCGCACGCTCGGCCCGATCACGGTGACGGCCGAGCGAGATCCCGGCAAGCTGCCGCTCAGGAATGTTGATGTGGCAATGGAGTGCACCGGAATCTTCACCTCGAAAGAGAAGGTCCAGCCGCTGCTCACGGCCGGTGCGCGCAAGGTGCTGATCTCGGCCCCGGGTGACGGCGCGGACGCCACCGTGGTCTACGGCGTGAACCACGACGTGATCACCAAGGACATGACGGTGGTGTCGAATGCCTCCTGCACGACCAACTGCCTGGCACCGATGGTGAAGGTGCTGCACGACGCCTTCGGGGTCGAGCGCGGCTACATGGTCACCATTCACGCCTACACGGGCGACCAGAACACGGTCGACACGCTGCACCGCGATTTGCATCGGGCGCGCGCCGCGGCGGTGAACATCATCCCGACCACCACGGGGGCCGCTCGCGCGGTCGGGCTTGTGCTGCCGGACCTCAAGGGCAAGCTGGACGGCACCGCCGTGCGCGTGCCGGTGCCGAACGTCTCGCTCGTGTCGCTGGACGCCAACCTGAAGCGGTCGGTCACCAAGGACGAGGTGAACGCGGCGATGAAGGCCGCCGCCGACGGCCCGATGAAGGGCATTCTCGAATACTCGACCGAGAAGCTGGTCTCCTCCGACTTCAACCACAGCCCCGCCTCCTGCACCTTCGACGCCACCCAGACGGCGGTGATCGAGGGCAGCCTCGTGCGCGTGATGGGCTGGTACGACAACGAGTGGGGCTTCTCGAACCGCATGACGGACACGGCGGTGCTGCTGGGCACGCTCTGATGCCGGGGTTCCGCACCCTCGACACGCTTGAGGCGCGCGGCAAGCGGGTGTTGCTGCGTGCTGACCTGAACGTGCCGATGCAGGACGGGAAAGTCAGCGATCTCACGCGGCTGGAGCGGTTGTCTTCCACCATTCGTGAGCTCGCCGAGAAGGGCGCGAAGGTAATCGTGCTGAGCCACTTCGACCGGCCGAAGGGCAAGCGCGTGCCGGAGATGTCGCTCAAGCCCGTGGCGGAGGCGCTGGGCCGCGTGCTCGGCCGCCCGGTCGGCTTCGCCGCGGACTGCATCGGCGCGCCGGCGGAGAAGGCCGTTGCTGGGATGCAGCCGGGCGACGTGCTCGTGCTGGAGAACACCCGCTTCCACGCCGGCGAGGAGAGGAATGAGCCCGCGCTGGCGGACGCGATCGCCAGGCTCGGTGACGCCTACGTGAACGATGCGTTCTCGGCCGCGCATCGCGCCCATGCCACCACCGAGGCGCTGGCGCACCGCCTGCCCCCCTATGCCGGGCGGCTGATGCAGGCCGAGCTCGAGGCACTGGAGCAGGCCCTGGGGAACCCGGCGCGCCCCGTGGCGGCGATCGTCGGCGGGTCGAAGGTCGGCACCAAGCTCGACCTGCTCGGCAACCTGGTCGCGCAGGTGAACCACTTGGTGATCGGCGGGGCGATGGCGAACACCTTCCTCGCCGCGCGCGGCGTCGCGGTCGGCAGGAGCCTCCAGGAGGCCGAGCTGCACGACACCGCCCGCGAGATCGAGGCCAAGGCCAAGGCGGCCGGCTGCGCGATCCTGCTGCCGGTGGACGCCGTGGTCGCGCGCGATCTGCGTGCCGGCGCGCCCTCCGAGACCGTGACGATCGATGCAGTGCCGGACGATGCGATGATTCTCGATGTCGGTCCGCTGACGACGGCCAGCGTCCTGGACCGGCTTGCGGCATGCCGCACGCTGGTGTGGAACGGCCCGCTCGGGGCCTTCGAGACCCCGCCCTTCGACGTCGCCACCGTGCGCGTCGCCAAGGGGGTCGCCTGGCTGACCAAGGCCGGCACGCTGCTGTCGGTCGCGGGCGGCGGCGACACAGTCGCGGCGCTGCGCCATGCCGGGGTGGCCGAGGACCTGACCTATGTCTCGGCCGCCGGCGGGGCGTTCCTGGAGTGGATGGAGGGCAAGACCCTGCCGGGGGTGGCGGCGCTGGCAGTCTGATGAACGTCTACGCCGATGACATCTGCGGTGTCTGGTGTCCGATCAGGTGGAAGCGGCCGGTCGTTGTAGAAGTCTGCACTTGAACTTCATCTGACGGTCGTCCGGCTTGGCGTGGCGGGTGTGGCCTCTGGCCGCCTACGGCTCCCGGCTGTAGCCGAGCACGCGGCACGCCGGCGTCACGTTGCCCAACTGCGCGGCCAGCTCCGGCAGGCCAGCCTTGGCGCGGTTCACCTTTCATTCGGTCTGGGTCATGGGGCCCTTCCATCGGGCCGGCCGGGGCGCTGCGCTTCGCCTGTGGCTCCGTGCCGCAGCCTCCATCCCCGCCGCTCATGCCAACCGTCCGTTCAGATCGAAACGTCTACACGCTCTGCCAGAGGCCGCGACGCTCGTGCACACCATCAGGACCGACGATCCGGCCGGGATCGAGGCGTACTGGCACCGTCGCTTCGCCAACAAGCGAGCCAGCGGCGAGTGGTTCAAGCTCAAGCCAGCCGATCTCGCCGCGTTCAAGCGGCGGAAGTACCAGTAGGCATGCGGCACTTCCCTCACCCTGACCCTCTCCCACTTGCGTGGGAGAGGGGACGCACGTCGCCACCGGGTTCCCTCTCCCGCGTGCGGGAGAGGGACAGGGTGAGGGCGCTCAGCGCAGCACCGCGATCGTCTTGCGCGTCACCAGCCCGACATCGATCTCGTAGCCGAGCCCCGGCGCCGTGGGCGCGTGCACGAGCCCGTTCGCGTCCACCACGATGTCCTGCACCAGCCCGTATTTCTGCGCCGCATCCGGCAGCAGCACCTCGAAGAACTCGGTGTTGCGGATCGCCATCGCGACATGAAGGTTGGCAACATTGTTCAGCGAGTTGCCGCCGTGGTGGATCTCGAAGTTCATCCGGAACGATTCCGCAAGGTGCGCCGCCTTCATCAGCGTCGTGATGCCGCCCTTCACCGCAACGTCGCCGCGCAGATAGTCGGTCGCGCGGGCAAGGATCCAGGGCG
The DNA here is from genome assembly GCF_051860475.1 of Elioraea sp. Lineage (NCBI taxonomy): Bacteria > Pseudomonadati > Pseudomonadota > Alphaproteobacteria > Acetobacterales > Elioraeaceae > Elioraea > Elioraea sp. The sequence continues at coordinate 21,352 of NZ_JBHYDW010000019.1, forward strand.
CGTAGCCGTCCAGCCCCGTGATCGGATACTCGGTCGCGAGCAGCGGAATGCGCAGCGCCTGCTTCAGCTTGGCGGAGTTGTAGATGTCCTGGTCCGACAGCGGGTCCTCGTACCAGTGGAAGCCAAGCGCCTCGATCGCACGGCCCACCCGCAGCGCGTCGGGGAAGTCGTAGCTCCAGGTCGCGTCCAGCATCAGCGTGTAGTCGTCGCCCACCGCGCGCCGCACGGCCTCGCACACGGCGATGTCCTCGGCACGGCGCGCGGGCGGATGGATCTTGTAGGCGGCCCAGTTGTTCGCCTTGAAGCCCTGCGCCTCCTCGGCATAGGCGGCGGGCGAGGCCAGCACGGCGGAGGAGGCATAGGCCGGCAGGCACTCGCGGAACGATCCGAGCAGCCGATGGATCGGCTGGCCCACTGCCTTGCCGGCGATGTCCCAGAGCGCGATGTCGGCTGCGCCGATCGTGCGCACCCCTGCGCTGCGCTGGCGCCGCCAGAGGTCGCGGTTGAGCAGTTCGCGGTCCAGCGGGTTCCGCCCCAGCAGGATCGGCTTCAGATGCGTGATCAGCGCCTGGCCGTCGCCGGTCGCCGGGTTCATGGCCGAGCCGAGGAAGGCGTGCCCGGTGATCCCCTGGTCGGTCTCGACGGCGAGCAGCCCGAGGGCAGACGAGCCGGAGAACTTTCCGGTGTGCGCGCCATAGACGGTCGGCGGGATGCCGTCCCAGGCGAACAGGGTCAGCGTGACGTCCGTGATGCGCATGCGGTCTCCTCCCTTTGGGGCCGCAGGGTTGCCGGTTTGCGCCCGCCGCGCTAGGTCCGGGCGTCCCCTTCTCTGGAGCCTCCCCGATGACCGAGACCGCCATCGCCGACATCGTCGCGCGCGAGATCCTCGATTCCCGCGGCAACCCGACCGTCGAGGTGGATGTGGTGCTCGACAACGGGGCGATGGGCCGGGCGGCCGTGCCCTCGGGCGCGTCGACCGGCGCGCACGAGGCGATCGAACTGCGCGACGGCGACACGGCGCGCTTCGGCGGCAAGGGGGTGCGCAGGGCGATCGACGCGGTCGAGGGCGAGATCTTCGATGCGCTCTCGGGGCTCGACGCGACCGAGCAGGTGAAGATCGACGAGCTGATGATCGATCTCGACGGCACGCCGAACAAGTCGCGCCTGGGGGCGAATGCGATCCTCGGCGTCAGCCTCGCGGTCGCCAAGGCGGCGGCCATGGCGCTGGGCATGCCGCTCTACCGCTATGTCGGCGGCACCATGGCGCGCACCCTGCCGGTGCCGCAGATGAACGTGATCAACGGCGGCGCGCATGCCGACAACCCGATCGACATCCAGGAGTTCATGATCCTGCCGGTCGGCGCCGGCACCATGGCGGACGCTGTGCGGATCGGCTCAGAGGTGTTCGCCATGCTGAAGAAGGAGCTCTCGGCGGCCGGTCATGCCACCAATGTCGGCGATGAAGGCGGGTTCGCGCCGAACCTGAAATCGGCCGACGAGGCGCTCGGCTTCCTCGCGCGTGCGATCGAGAAGGCGGGCTACCGTGCGGGCGAGGACGTGGTGTTCGCGCTCGACTGCGCCGCCACCGAGTTCTTCAAGGACGGCAAGTATGTCATGGAAGGCGAGGGCAAGACCTTCGACGCCGGCGGCATGACCGACTACCTCGCCGGGCTCTGCGCGAAGTACCCGATCGTCTCGATCGAGGACGGCTGCGCCGAGGATGACTGGGAGGGCTGGGCGCACCTGACGCGCACGCTCGGCGCAAAGGTGCAGCTCGTCGGCGATGACCTGTTCGTCACCAGCACCGACCGGCTGGCCCAGGGGATCGAGAAGGGCAGCGCCAACGCGATCCTGATCAAGGTGAACCAGATCGGCACGCTCACCGAGACGCTGGCTGCGGTCGAGATGGCGCACCGCGCGAACTGGCGCTGCGTGATGAGCCACCGCTCGGGCGAGACCGAGGACGCGACCATCGCCGATCTCGCAGTCGCAACCAATTGTGGGCAGATCAAGACCGGCAGCCTGTCGCGCTCGGACCGCACCGCGAAATACAACCAGCTCGTGCGGATCGAGGCGATGCTGGGCGAGGCCGGCCGCTACGGCGGCCGCCGTGTGGTGATGCGAAGCTGAGGACAACTCGGCTCTTGCGCCGACGCGGCGGGAGATGATTCCCTGTCACGGATGTCCGTCGCCGCCGAACTGAAGCGCCGCGCGCTCGCCGCCGTGCCGCCCGTGCTGGGACTGGCGCTCGTGGGCTTCTTCGCCTGGCACACGCTGCACGGCAGCCGCGGCCTGATCGCGCTCGGCGCGATCCAGGAGCAGATCGCGCTGGCCGAGGGTGAGGTCGCGCGGCTCGATCGCGAGCGGCTGCGGATGGAGCGCAAGGTCAATGCGCTGCGGGTCGAGCATCTCGACGGCGACGCGCTGGACGAGCGCGTGCGGCTGATGCTGAACATGGCGGCGCCCGACGACATCGTGCTGCCCTACGGCCCGAACGAGCGGCTCTACTGAGCCGGGGCGCGGCGCAGCGCTCCCGCCGGCGAGGCGAGGATCACGACCAGCGAGGCGGTGAAGGCGGCAAGCGCGAGCGCGAGTGTCGCTTCGATGCCGCCAGCCGCGCTCAGCGCCGCGCCGGCCAGCGCGCCGAGCGGGCGCACGCCGAACACGCTCACCTGCATCACCGCCGCGACCTGGCCGCGCTGATCCGGCCGCGTGACGGATTGCAGCAACCCGGTGCGCGCGACCATCCACAGCATCGGCCCGAGGCCGAGCAGGAACTGTCCGGCGGCGAGGGCCACCGCCTGAGGCGCGGCCGCGATCAGCGCGGCGCCCAGGATCGACGACGCAGGCCCGAACACCAGCACCGCACCCGGGGCGGCACGCGCCAGCACGCGGGGCGCGGCCAGCGCGCCCAGGATCAGCCCCGCGCCGTAGCCGGACAGCACCGCACCGATCGTCGCGGACGAGAGCCCGCGCGCGGCTGCAAGCGGCACGAACACGCCGGCGAGCGCGAAGAAACCGAAATTCCACGCGACCGCGCAGCAGGCGACCGCACGCAGCCGCGCCTCCGACCAGATGCTCGCGGCCGCGTCGCGCAGCCCGGTCGACGGCGCGGCGTGGCCGACCGGCCGCGCGTCGTCGTCCGGCAGTCGAGACGCTGCCGGCGTGACCAGCAGGATCACAGCCGCCGCCGCGGCGAAGGGCAGACGGGCGTCGAGCCCCACCAGCAGCCCGGCGCAGAGCGGCGCGCCGAGGCTCGCGGCCGCGCGGGCCAGCTCGACCCGCGCATTGGCGCGCGCAAGCGGCGGCGGCGCCAGGCGCGGCACCGCGGCGACCGTGGCGATCGCGACCGCCGCCGCCGCGCCGGCGACGGCGAAGCCGGAGAGCGCCGTCATCGCGACGGCCTCGACGCCGGCGGAAGCGGCGCCGACCGCCAGCCCGGCAAGCGACAGCATCAGCGCGCGCAGCACCAGCGCCCGGGTCGCAAGCCGGTCAGCCCATCGCCCCGCTGGCAGCGACACCAGCAGCCAGGCGGAGGACTGCACCCCGACCAGCACCCCGACCACGCCCGGCCCGTGGCCGAGCAGTACGGCGAGCAGCGGCAGGGCGGCGAAGACGAGCTGGTCCGCCGCGTGGGCGGCGAAGGCAGCGGCGGTGAGGCGGTGCAGCGGCGCGGACGCGGACATGGCGCGACCCTGGCCCGGATCATCACTGCGCCGCGCGCCGCCGATTGCGGTCTAACCGGCGGCAGCCCGGCGAGGTTGCGTCGTCCGGCTTGACCCCCTCAGAATCGCGACGGAGGTTGGTCATGACGTTCTGCATCGGGCTGGTCGATCTGCGCGTGCCATCGCCGCATTCCAAGCAGGGGCGGTTCGACGCGGTCGCCGCTTGGCGCGCGCAACGGCGGCGCGTCTGGCTGACGCGCTGCCGCATCACGCTGACCACCGATGAGGGCGAGGATCAGCCGGGCATCGTCGCGCGGCTCCAGAGTGTCCTCGCCACCCATCGCCGGGGCGCGGAGACCGCCGAGCTCGACATCGTCTGCCACGGCATGGCGTTCGGCTATTCGGGGCCGCACGTGCCGGGCCCCGTCTCGGACGCCTACGGCATCTCGGGACTGGGCTATGCCCTTCAGCTCGGCACCGGCCTCGGCAGCCCGACGCTGCATCACTGGGCACCGGTGCAGAACGTGTTCCGCCGCGTGCGGCTCTATGCGTGTGGCGAGCGCAGCCCGACGCTCGATCGCGCCTATCTCAACAACGTCGCGCGCGAGCAGTTCTGCCGCCGGCTTGCCGAGCTGCTGAACGCGGAGGTCGTGAGCAGTGCCGCGACCTGCGTCTATTCGGTCCGGCCCGACCCGACCCCGGATCCCAGCATAGCGGTCGACGGGTGGGACGGGAGTGCCCCGGTCATGGTGTTCCAGCCCTCGGGCGGCAGGCGCACCCTGCCGCGCGGCGACCGGCTGGGCCGCTGAGCGCGCCCTGCGGCGCGCAGCTTTCGCGTCGCGTACGGGTGGGGCAGGGACGCTCTGTTGCGTCCGGGTGGCTTGCCGGGCAACAGTTTCCTCTGTCTTGCTAAGCCCATGCGTGCCCTTTAGGTGCAGGCACGACCGAACCGATCCAACGGGGGGAACGAGGATGGCAACCGCCGATACCGCGCAGCGCAAGAAGGGCAAGGCTGCGAAGCCGCTGGCGATGTCGCGCGAGGAACTGCTCACCGCGTTCCGCGACATGCTGCTGATCCGCCGTTTCGAGGAGAAGGCCGGCCAGCTCTACGGCATGGGGCTGATCGGCGGATTCTGCCATCTCTATATCGGCCAGGAGGCCGTGGTGGTGGGCATGCAGTCCGTGCTCAAGCCGGGCGATCAGGTGATCACCTCCTACCGCGACCACGGGCACATGCTCGCCTGCGGCATGGAGGCGCGCGGCGTGATGGCGGAACTCACCGGGCGCATCGGCGGCTACTCGAAGGGCAAGGGCGGCTCGATGCACATGTTCTCCACCGAGAAGGGGTTCTACGGCGGGCACGGCATCGTCGGTGCGCAGGTGAGCCTCGGCGCCGGTCTCGCCTTCGCCAACTGGTATCGCGAGAACGACAATGTGTCCCTGACCTATTTCGGCGAGGGCGCGGCCAACCAGGGGCAGGTGTACGAGAGCTTCAACCTCGCCGCGCTGTGGAAGCTCCCCTGCGTGTTCATCATCGAGAACAACCGCTACTCGATGGGCACGGAGCAGTCGCGCGCCACCACCTCGAAGGATCTCTCGAAGAAGGGCGAGCCCTGGGGCATTCCGGGGATGCAGGTGGACGGGATGGACGTGCTGAAGGTGCGCGAGGCGGCCGAGGTGGTGGTGGCGCATTGCCGCTCCGGCAAGGGTCCGTACCTGATGGAGATCCTGACCTACCGCTACCGCGGCCACTCGATGTCGGACCCGGCGAAGTACCGCACCCGCGACGAGGTGCAGAAGATGCGCGAGACCCGCGACCCGATCGAGGGCGCGCGCAAGGTGCTGATCGAGACGCTCGGCGTCGCCGAGGGTGAGCTCAAGGCGATCGAGGACGAGGTGAAGGCGATCGTGCAGGACGCCGCGGACTTCGCGCAGCAAAGCCCCGAACCGCCGGAGAGCGAGCTCTGGACCGATGTGCTGACCGAGGCGGCCTGAGCGGGCAGGGGACACGACCATGGCGACGAACATCCTGATGCCCGCGCTCAGCCCGACCATGACGGAGGGCAAGCTCGCGAAGTGGCTCAAGAAGGAGGGTGAGACGATCAAGGCCGGCGAGGTGATCGCCGAGATCGAGACCGACAAGGCGACCATGGAGGTCGAGGCGGTCGACGAGGGGAAGCTCACCAAGATCGTCGTGCCCGAGGGCACCGAGGGGGTGCAGGTGAATTCCGTGATCGCGGTGCTGAACGGCGACGCCTCGGCGCCCGCACCGGCGCCCAAGCCGGCGGAGACCAAGGCACCCGAGAAGGCACCCGAGCCGGCCAAGGCGTCCGAGCCCGCCAAGCCGCCGCCGGCGGCGAAGGCGGCCACACGCGACAAGGACTGGGGCGAAGCGAAGCCGATCACGGTGCGCGAGGCGCTGCGCGACGCGATGGCGCTGGAGATGCGGCGCGACGCGGATGTGTTCCTGATGGGCGAGGAGGTCGGCCAGTACCAGGGCGCCTACAAGATCTCCCAGGGCCTGCTCGACGAGTTCGGGCCGAAGCGCGTGATCGACACGCCGATCACCGAGCACGGCTTCACCGGGCTTGCGGTCGGCGCGGCGTTCGCGGGGCTGAAACCGATCGTCGAGTTCATGACCTTCAACTTCTCGATGCAGGCGATCGACCAGATCATCAACTCGGCCGCCAAGACCAACTACATGTCGGGCGGCCAGGTGCGCTGCCCGATCGTGTTCCGCGGTCCCAACGGTGCCGCGTCGCGCGTCGCCGCGCAGCACAGCCAGTGCTACGCGTCGTGGTACGCGCACTGCCCCGGGCTGAAGGTGATCGCCCCCTGGTCGTCGGAGGACGCGAAGGGGCTGCTGCGCGCCGCGATCCGCGATCCGAACCCGGTGATCTTCCTCGAGAACGAGGTGGTGTACGGCCAGACCTTCCCGTGCCCGGTCTCGGAGGACTTCATCCTGCCGATCGGCAAGGCGAAGATCGAGCGCGCGGGCGAGCACGTGACGATTGTCGCGTTCTCGATCGCGGTCGGCTACGCGATGGCGGCCGCCGAGAAGCTCGCCGAGGAAGGGATCAGCGCGGAGGTGATCAACCTGCGCACGATCCGTCCGCTCGACATCGACACGATCGTCGAGTCCGTGAAGAAGACCAATCGCCTCGTCTCGGTCGAGGAGGGCTGGCCCTTCGCGGGGATCGGTTCGGAGATCGCTGCGGTGGCGATGGAGCACTGCTTCGACTGGCTCGATGCGCCGATGGTGCGGGTGCACGGCGTGGATGTGCCGATGCCCTATGCCGCCAATCTCGAGAAGCTGGCGCTGCCCTCGGTGGCGCAGGTGGTCGAGGCGGCGAAGCGCGTGACGTATCGCTGAGGTCGGGGAGAGAGACGGACGATGGGCACGCAGATCCTGATGCCGGCGCTGAGCCCGACCATGACCGAGGGCACGCTCGCGCGCTGGCTGAAGAAGGAAGGCGACACGATCAAGGCGGGTGACGTGATCGCCGAGATCGAGACCGACAAGGCGACGATGGAGGTCGAGGCGGTCGACGAGGGGGTGCTTGAGAAGATCCTGGTGCCCGAGGGCACGGCCGGTGTGGCGGTGAACGCGCCGATCGCCGAGCTGGCGGGCGAGGGGGGCGCGAAGGCCGCGCCGAAGCCGGAGGCGAAGGCCGAGGCGCCCAAGGTCGAGGCACCGAAGCCCGAGCCGGCGCCGAAGCCCGCCGGCAACGGACACGACAAGGGCGAGCGCGTGTTCGCGTCCCCGCTCGCGCGGCGCATGGCTGCGCAGGCCGGGATCGACCTCGCCGCATTGAAGGGCAGCGGGCCGAACGGGCGCGTCGTGAAGGCGGATATCGAGGCGGCGATGTCGGGTGCCGCGCCGAAGGCCGCCGCCGCGCCGGCTGCGGCACCTGCTCCGGCGGCTGCCGCTCCCGCGCCGAAGGCACCGGCCGCGCCGATCGCCGCACCGCACGAGATCGTTCCGCACTCGACGATGCGCAAGGTGATCGCGCGCCGCCTGTCGGAGAGCAAGGCGACGATTCCCCACTTCTACGCCACGGTGGATGTGGAGCTCGACGCGCTGCTGAAGCTTCGCGCGGAGCTGAACGCGAAGTCGCCGAAGGACGGGCCCGGGGCGTGGAAGGTCTCGGTCAACGACATGGTCATCAAGGCCTCGGCGATCGCGCTGCGCCGGCTGCCGAAGGTGAACGCGTCGTGGCAGGACGATGCGATGGTGATGTACCAGGACGTGGACATCTCGGTCGCGGTGTCGATCCCGGACGGTCTGATCACGCCGATCATCCGCAAGGCCGACCTCAAAGGCCTCGCGACGATCTCGAACGAGATGAAGGACCTCGCCGCGCGAGCGAAGACGGGCAAGCTGAAGCCCGAGGAGTTCCAGGGCGGGTCGTTCTCGATCAGCAACATGGGCATGATGGGGGTGAAGGACTTCTCCGCCATCATCAATCCGCCGCAGGCCGCGATCCTGGCGGTGAGCGCGGGCCAACAGCGGCCGGTGGTGAAGGACGGCGCACTCGCGATCGCGACGATGATGACGGTGACGATCAGCGTCGATCATCGCGTGATCGACGGCGCCTTGGCGGCCGAGTGGCTCGGCGTGTTCAAGGGGATCGTCGAGGATCCCTTGCAGATGATGCTATAATTGGAGAGAATAATAACAGAGGGGTGACAACAGAAATGGACACCCTAAGGCTTTGCGCCCGTAAATTCGTATGGACTATCTTAAGTTTTGTTCTATGCTTACTCATTCTCTGGGGCCTACTTACCGATGGTCCCCGCTGGTTTATCTGGCTAGTCGAGGCGCTTTCGAAGCTCGCTTGGCCTGGCGCAGTAATCGCATTTGCATTTCTATTTCGTGAACCAATTGCACTTGCGCTGTCTCACAGCGCGCGGAAGTTGGCAGAAGCAGGGCCAATAAGAAAATTCGGACCAGTCGAGTTCGATGCACCAACGGTGACGCCGGACGGACATATTCAAAGTGATGGGAGTAGAGGCCTGTCTGCTAAAGAAGATGTAAGTAGCATTCGTGACTTTAGGCATCAAATTTACCTTGACCAACGAAATATATTTATTGTTCATGAGGCTCGATTGATGAATGACAAAGAGGTTAGCGCATTTGGCCTGGAAACACAGTCTGGTCAAATGCATTGGGAGGTAAAAGTTGAACTTGATCGCCACATATCACCACAAAGGAAGGAATTTAAGGGCATGGAAGATATAGAGAGTGTAGAGTATTATTTTGGAGATGCTTGGGGTAAGCAGTCATTTGTTTCGAAAGATAGACATGGTTTATTTGCTATGAAAACTTTTGTATATGCACCGTTTTTGTGTGTGGCAGAAATAACTTTCTCTGATCAAACAAAAATCAAGACTTTTCGTTACGTGGACCTTCCTGGCTACAAACTTGGCCGGATCTCTGGGAATGGAGGAGCGGGTGGCTGATACTTACGACCTCATCGTGATCGGCGGCGGCCCGGGCGGCTATGTCGCGGCGATCCGCGCCACCCAGCTCGGCCTCAAGACCGCGCTCGTCGAACGCGAGCACCTGGGCGGTATCTGCCTCAACTGGGGCTGCATCCCGACCAAGGCGCTGCTGCGCTCCTCCGAGATCAACCACTTGCTGCACACGCTCGACGCCTACGGCTTCGCCGCCGACAACCCGCGCTACGACTTCGCCAAGGTGGTGAAGCGCTCGCGCCAGGTCGCAAGCCAGCTCTCGGGCGGCGTGAAGCACCTGCTCAAGAAGAACAAGGTCACGGTGATCGACGGCCACGGCAAGCTCGCGGGGCCCCAGACCGTCGCGGCCGAGAAGGACGCTGAGCTGAAGTCCCCGCACATCCTGCTCGCCACCGGCGCGCGCGCGCGCGTGCTGCCGGGCATCGAGCCTGACGGCGAAACGGTCTGGACCTACAAGGAAGCGATGGTGCCCAAGACGATGCCGAAGTCGGTTCTGGTGATCGGCTCGGGCGCGATCGGCATCGAGTTCGCCTCGTTCTACGCCAACATGGGCGCCAAGGTGACGGTGGTCGAGGTGCTCGACCGCGTGCTGCCGGTGGAGGACGAGGAGATCTCCGCCTTCGCGCACAAGGCCTTCACCAAGCAGGGCATGACGATCCTGACCGGTGCGAAGGTGCAGGGCGTGAAGAAGAACGGCGCCACCGCCACCGTGATCGTCGAGGACGGCAAGGGCAAGGTGCACGAGATCGCGGTCGAGAAGGTGATCAGCGCGGTCGGCATCGTCGGCAATGTCGAGGGGATCGGCCTCGAAGGCACCAAGGTGACGGTGGAGAAGACGCACGTCGTCACCGACGGCTTCGGCCGCACCGGCGAGACGGGGGTCTATGCGATCGGCGACCTGACCGGCCCGCCCTGGCTCGCGCACAAGGCCAGCCACGAGGGCGTGGTCTGCGTCGAGGCGATCGCGGGCAAGAACGACGTCCACCCGATCGACGCGACCAACATCCCCGGTTGCACCTATTGCCGGCCGCAGGTGGCCTCGGTGGGGCTCACGGAGGCGGCGGCGAAGGCGAAGGGCCACGAGGTGCGCGTGGGGCGCTTCCCGTTCATCGGCAACGGCAAGGCGATCGCGCTCGGCGAGCCCGAGGGCCTGGTGAAGACCGTGTTCGACGCCAAGACGGGCGAGCTGCTCGGCGCGCACATGGTCGGCGCCGAGGTGACCGAGCTGATCCAGGGCTACGCGATCGCGCGCACGGCGGAGCTGACCGAGGCGGAGCTGATGCACACCGTATTCCCGCACCCGACGCTGTCGGAGATGATGCACGAGAGCGTGCTCGACGCGTACGGAAGGGTGATCCACATCTGACCCTCACCCTGTCCCTCTCCCACCATGATGGGAGAGGGGACGCGCATCGCCACCGGGTTCCCTCTCCCGCGCGCGGGAGAGGGACAGGGTGAGGGCCCTCGCTTGACCCATGCCGCATTCCGCGCCACCTGACCACCATGACCACCCGCATCGAGATCGACCACCGCCAAGGCGCCGCGCGCCACCCCGAGAAGGCGCACCGCCCGGACAACCCGATCCAGCGCAAGCCCGCCTGGATCCGGGTCAAGGCGCCGACCCATCCGGTCTATGTCGAGACGCGCAACCTGCTGCGCGAAAAGAAGCTCGTCACGGTCTGCGAGGAGGCGGCCTGCCCGAACATCGGCGAGTGCTGGTCGCAACGCCACGCCACCATGATGATCATGGGCGACACCTGCACGCGCGCCTGCGCCTTCTGCAACGTCGCGACCGGGGTGCCGGGTCCGCTCGACGCGGACGAGCCGCGGCGCGTGGCCGAGGCGGTGGCCACACTCGGGCTGCGCCACGTGGTGATCACCTCGGTCGATCGTGACGATCTGGACGACGGCGGCGCGGCCCACTTCGCCGCCGTGATCCGCGCCATCCGCGCGGCCGCGCCCGGCACCACGATCGAGATCCTGACGCCCGACTTCCTGCGCAAGGGTGACCGCGCGATCGCCACCGTGGTCGAGGCGAAGCCGGACGTGTTCAACCACAACCTCGAAACCGTGCCGCGGCTGTACCCCACGATCCGCCCCGGCGCGCGCTACTTCGTCAGCCTCCGCCTGCTCGGCCGGGTGAAGGAGATGGACCCCACGATCTTCACCAAGTCCGGGCTGATGGTCGGGCTCGGCGAGGCGCGCGAGGAACTGATCCAGGTGATGGACGATCTGCGCGCGGCCGAGGTCGATTTCCTCACCCTCGGCCAGTATCTCCAGCCGACCGTGAAGCACGCGGCGGTGGACCGCTTCGTTGCGCCGGAGGAGTTCGCCGATTTCGCGGCACTGGCCCGCGGCAAGGGGTTCCTGATGGTGGCATCAAGCCCGCTGACGCGCTCGTCCTACCACGCGGATGCCGATTTCGCGGCGCTGCGCGCCGCGCGCGCGGCAAAGCTGGCGGCTGGCGCATAGGACCGATCCCCGCTTTGTCCTTTCCTTCGCGCCGCCGGCGCCTAGATTGAAGTGCCATGCCGACGCACGCGCAGAAGCAGTTCATGCCCTACGCGCCCGACCAGCTCTTCGACCTGGTCGCGGATGTCGGCCGCTACCCCGAGTTCCTGCCCTGGTGTGTCGGCGCACGCGTACGCGAGCGGACCGAGACGCTGCTGGTCGCCGATCTCGTGATCGGCTTCAAGGTGTTCCGCGAGCGCTTCACCAGCCATGTGACGCTGGAGCGGCCGGACCACATCCATGTGCGCTACCTGGAAGGCCCGTTCCGTTACCTCAACAACCACTGGCGCTTCGTTCCCGAGAACGACGGCACGCTGGTCGACTTCTATGTCGATTTCGAGTTCCGCTCGAAGCTGCTTCAGGCGGCGATCGGGCTGGTGTTCAACGAGGCGGTCAAGCTGATGGTGAACGCGTTCGAGCGCCGGGCGCGCCGCATCTACGGGCCGCCCGACACCGCACCGGCCGCCCGGCCCCTGCCGAGCGCAGGGACCTGAGTCCGGCTGGGCCGGTCAGGTGAGTTCGAGTTCCTTCCTGAGCCGCTCCATTTCCTCCTTCAGTTTCAGCTTCTCGCGCTTGATCCGGGTGACCGTTGTTTCGTCGGCGCGGGGCCGGGTCATCTCCGCCGAAAGCTGCTCCTCGAGAGCAGCGTGGCGGCCGGTCAAGGTCATGAGCCGCTGCTGAAGGTTCATCGGCAACTCCCTCTTGGTGGACGGGTCTTGCGCCTTTTGGTTGTGAAGTCTGAACCATCCGCGGCGCAGGGAGCAAGCGTCGGCTTTGTGTTTGACGAAATGATGACGCCGGTCGCGCTGATCGGTGCGATCAAGCTTTCGCGTTGGACGCTCGGCAGGGAGCTGCGCACGATCGGCGGATGACCTGGACGCTCTACGGCGACTGGAATTCCGGCGCGACGATCGTCGAGATTCTGCTCAACGAGGCGGCTGCACCGTTCGCGTTTCGCCAGATTTCGATCGCGCGCGACCAGCAGCTCGATGCCGCGTTCGGTGCGATCAATCCGATGCGGCGCCTACCCGCTCTGGTTGTGCCGGGCGGCATGCTGGTGACCGAAAGTCTGGCGTGCGTGCTGGTGCTCGCCGAGCACGTGCCCGACGCGAGGCTGCTCCCGCCGCCCGCCACGCCCGGGCGTGCGACCGTGCTGCGCTGGATGGCGTTCCTCGCCGGCGAGCTCTACGGCGCGGTCGGGCGCTTCGACTATCCGGAACGCTACACCACCGACCCGGGCGGCACGACCGCCGTGCGCGACTCGGCGGTCGCGGAGACGCGCCGGCTGTGGTCGCTGCTCGATGGCAACCTCGGCCCGGGCCCCTACGTGCTCGGCGAGCGGTTCTCGGCGCTGGACGCGCAGATCCTGGTGATGAGCCGCTGGACCAACGGGCCGGCCGAGTGGGTGGATGAGCACTGCCCGCGCATCGCCGAGGTCGTCCGCACGACGGCGGCGCGGCCTTCGGCGGCGGCGATCTGGACCCGCAACTACGAGCCGGTCCGCCCCGCGCGCGCCGACGAGGCGGCGTCCGTGGCCGCGCTGGTGGAGGCGGCCTATGCGCCCTGGGTGCCGGTGGTCGGCCAGCGGCCCGGACCGATGGACGATGACTACGCCGGCAGGATCGCGCGCGGCGAGGTCTTCGTCGTCGCGGAAGCCTCGGACGTGCTCGCCGGGCTCGTGGTGATCGAGGAGAAGGCTGGCGCTCTCTGGCTCGACAATGTCGCGACTGCGCCCGCCTACGCCGGCAAGGGGCTCGGGCGGCGGCTGATCCGCTTCGCCGAGGCCGAGGCGCGCCACCGCGGCTACGGCGCGATCCGGCTCTACACGCACCAGCGCATGGAGCGGAACGTCGCGCTCTATCGTGCGCTCGGCTATGCCGAAACGGGGCGCAGCGTCGAGGCCGGTTTCCCGCGCGTCTTCATGGAGAAGCGCCTGGCGGGGTAGCCAAGCGCGTCCCTCCTTGCTTTCCTCCCCGCCTTCGCAAGGAGTTCCCATGGTCGCGACCGACACCGCCCTCCACTACACGCCGCGCAAGCCCGACCCGCGGCTGCCGCCGCCGCGCATCAACCTCTATTCCGATACCCAAACGAAGCCGTCAGCGGCGATGAAGGCGGCGATGATGGCGGCCGAGGTCGGCGACGAGCAGCACGGCGACGACCCAACCGTCTGGGCGCTCTGCGACCGCATGGCCGCTCTGCTCGGCAAGGAGGCGGCGGTGTTCCTGCCGTCGGGCACGATGTGCAACCAGATCGCGATCCGCGTGCACTGCCGCCCCGGCGACGAGATCATCGCGCACGAGCACGCGCATATCGTCACCAGCGAGCACGGCGGCCCGTGGGCGAATGCGGGTGCCGGCGTGCGCACGCTCAAGGGCGAGCGCGGCATGTTCTCGCCTGAGGCGCTGAAGGCGGCGATCACACCCAAGGGCCGCTATGCCGCGAACCAGGCGCTGATGGAGGTGGAGCAGACCGCCAATCTCGGCGGCGGCGCGGTCTGGCCGAAGACTGAGCTCGACGCGGTTGCCGCGGTCGCGCATGCGGCGGGGCTGACGACGCATATGGATGGCGCGCGGCTGATGAACGCCTGCGTCGCCTCGGGCGTGACCCCGGCCGAAATGACCGCCGGCTACGACTCCGTCTGGCTTGACTTCACCAAGGGGCTCGGCGCGCCGCTTGGCGCGGTGCTGGCCGGTTCGGCCCGCTTCATCGACGAGGCGTGGCGCTGGAAGCAGCGCATGGGCGGCTCGATGCGCCAGGGCGGCATCTGCGCGGCCGCCTGCCTCCATGCGCTCGACCACAATGTCGAGCGGCTCGCCGAGGACCACGCGAACGCGAAGTCGCTTGCGCGTGCGTTGGCGCAGATCGAGGGTGTGGTGGTGCAGGAGCCCGACACCAATCTCGTGTTCTTCGATCCCTCCGGCACCGGAACATCGGCCGCCACCCTTGCCGCGAAGCTCGCCGGGCAGGGGATCTGGATCAGCGTGCTGAACGGCCGCGGCCGCGCCTGCACGCATCTCGACGTGACGGCCGCCATGGTGGAGGAGGCGGCCGACGCGATCCGGACGATCCTGCGCGGATGAGCCTGGACGTCGCGCGGCTGCGGGCGGACACCCCCGGCTGCGCAAGGGTTCTGCACCTCAACAACGCCGGCGCGGCGCTGCCGCCGGCGCCCGTGCTGGACGCGGTGATCGGGCATCTCAGGCGCGAGGCCGAGATCGGCGGCTACGAGGCGGCGGACGAGGCCGAGCCTGGATTGAAGATGGGCTACCGCGCGATCGCCCGCCTGATCGGCGCCGCACCGGACGAGATCGCCCTGGTCGAGAGCGCGACCCAGGCCTGGACGCTCGGCTTCCACGCCTTCGAGTTCGGCGAGGGCGACCGCATCCTGACCGCGCGGGCGGAGTACGCCTCGAACGTGATCTCGTTCCTGCATCTCGCCCGTGCCCGCGGCGTGGTGGTGGAGGTGGTGCCGTCGGACGGCGATGGCGTGCTGGACGTTGAGGCTCTGCGGCGGATGATCGACGCGCGCACGAAGCTGATCGCGGTGACGCATGTGCCGACCAATGGCGGGCTGGTCAATCCGGCCGCCGCGATCGGTGCGGTGGCCCGCGCGCACGGCATCCCGTTCCTGCTCGATGCCTGTCAATCGGTCGGGCAGTTGCCGATCGACGTGGACGCGATCGGGTGCGACATGCTCTCGGCGACGGGCCGGAAGTTCCTGCGCGGCCCGCGCGGCACCGGGTTCCTCTACGTGCGCCGTACGATCCTCGACCGCCTGCGCCCGCCCTTCCTCGACCTGCACTCCGCGCGCTGGACCGGCGCGCGCGACTACGCGGTCGAGCCCGGCGCGGCACGGTTCGAGATGTGGGAGAGTTCGATCGCGTGCCGGCTCGGCCTCGGCG
This sequence comes from Elioraea sp., assembly GCF_051860475.1. Taxonomy (NCBI): domain Bacteria; kingdom Pseudomonadati; phylum Pseudomonadota; class Alphaproteobacteria; order Acetobacterales; family Elioraeaceae; genus Elioraea; species Elioraea sp. The sequence continues at coordinate 36,908 of NZ_JBHYDW010000019.1, forward strand.
CGGCGGTGGCCTACGCGCTGGCGCTCGGCATCGAGGCGATCGCGACGCGCATCGGCACGCTCGCCGAGATCCTGCGCGAACGGCTCGCGGCACTTCCCGGGGTCGTCGTGCACGACCTCGGGCGCAAGCGGTGCGGGATCGTGACGTTCACGCTTGAAGGGGTGACTGCGCGCGACACCTCGGCGCGGCTGCGCGCGCAGGGGATCAACACCTCGGTCTCGACCGCCCCCTTCGCGCGCTGGGACATGGAGCCGCGCGGACTGAGCGAGCTCGTCCGCGCGTCTCCCCATGCCTACAACACCGAGGACGAGCTCGATCGCTTCGTGTCCGCGATCGCCGGACTGCCCTGACGATGAAGTCCCCACTGGGCGCTGCCGGTGGTGGGGCGTCACCGTGGCGCATCATTGGCACTTAGCGTCGGTCCCCGAGAGCAGACCGAGCACGCACTTCTCGTCGTCCTTCGGCGCAGCGCTCACAAGCAGCAGGGCGCCTTCGAGCACGCCCGCGGACATGCACTTGATTTGGCCGAAGGGGGCCGCGTTCGCGCTGCGGCCGGTCGGAGCGACGGCGAAGCCGACGGGGTGCATCGCCGAGTACGGCGTCATCATGGAGGGCTCGCCGACCGCGTCGGCGTTGAAGACGATCTCCACCTCCTGCTTCTCGCCGTCGCCGATCTTGAGCGATCGGTACACGGTGTAGCGGACGGCGAGAGCGATCCGCGTCGCGGTGTCGCCCGCCATCTGGCTCAAACTGAGGGTTACGATGGCCGTAACGGACGCTTCGGTCCTGACGGTCGCCATCGAGCCGCCGGGGCGCCAGTCAAGGAATGTTGTTTCCCGGCTTGCTGCCGGCATTTCCATGCCGGCCAGGCCGGGCATCATCCCCTCTGCGTAGTAGGTGGTTACCCTGCCGCAATTCACGGCCTTCAGCAGGCCCGCACCTTCGAAGCGACGTTCGAGACGCGTCCAATCCGCCGGAGGAGGCTCGGCTTGCTGCGCATTCTTCAGGCGCAACGCGAGCTCACTTCGTGTCTCTTCGATCGACCGCATTGTGACACCGTTCAGCATCGGGAAGAACGCGGAGCGGGCCGGAGACGGCGGGGGCTGCTCGTTGTAGGCCGGCGGCGGCGAATAGGAATACTGCGCGAGGGCGTACCCAGGGGCCCAAAGAAGTGCAATCACGGCCGGAATGGCTCGTACGCGCACGGGATGTCCTTCCGTTACGACCATCACGCATCTGTCAACCAATGAAACTGTATTCCATACTGATGTCGATATCAATATGGTATCGGTCGACCTCAGAGGCGTCCATCCGACCGTCGGCACCTGGCAGGGCGGCGCGGCATCGAATTCTTCGGCGTCAGCCGGACGATCCTCGACCGCCCCCTTCGCGCGCTGGGACATGGAGCCGCGCGGACTGAGCGAGCTCGTCCACGCGTCTCCCATGCCTACAACACCGAGGACAAGCTCGATCGCGTCGTCAGCGCGGTCGCTGCTCTGCGATAGCGGTCATCTCGCCCAGGCCCCCGCGCGCCGGCGCCGGCCGCGGCTCCGCGCGAGCGGCGAGCCGCGGACACGTCGGGCTGTCCGCTGGCGCGAGGCCGAGCATGCAGGTCTGATCAGCCGTAAGCGTCGCCTCGTCGAGCAGCAGCGCCTTCTCCAGCGCACCACTTGCCATGCAGGCAAGGCGCGCGAAGGGCAGGGCGTTCATCGAGTTGCCCATCGGGGCGACGCCGAAGCCGACCGGGTGCATGGCCGTGTACGGCGTGAAGGCCGCCGCCTCGCCGCGCCGCGCGGAGGTGAATTTCATGGTCACCTCGGGCTGACGCACGCCATCGAGCGTCAGGGTACGCGTCACGCGGTAGGTGACGTCGACGGTGATGCGCGACGCCATGCCGCCGTTCTCCGGCTGCACCTGCATGCGCGCGTCCGCCTCGACCTCGGCGGCCGCCTCGGCCATGACGAGCGTGCCATCAGGGCGCCAGGCCATGAACGCCACGTCCGGCGAGGACACCGGCATCTTGCTGGTGCCGGCGAGGGCCGCGCTCGCGCCGTTGGGATAGAACGCGTCGATCGTGCCGCAGGTGACGGCCTTGTGGAGACCGCCGTTGCGGAACCGGAGGATCCCCTGGCCGGGCGACCCGGCCTCCCCCGGAACGCGCACCCGCAGACGCTCCAGCGCCACCTCCGGCGTCAGCATGACGACGGTCGTGGTGACCGGGTAGAAGCTCCCGCCCTGCTCCGCGTAGGGGTTGGGGGCGCTGTAGCTGTACTGTGCCAATGCGCTGCCGGCAGCGAGGAAGGTGATGCCGAAGCTTGAGATGAACAGGCGCTTCATGGTTGCCTCCAATGCCCAGATGCGGCACGGAGGGTAGGGAAGTCACGAGTGCGCGCGCTGTGATCGTCGTCACGCCCCGGTCCGATCCGATCGGCACGACGCCGGAATGCGAGCCCGCGCCCGACGGCGTCCACGTCCTGCCGGACCGTCCGCGTCACGCCCAACCCGGGTCCCCGACATGACCGCGACCACCGCCCAACCCAGCCTGCTGCTGCGCGAGGACGACACCGGCGTCGCTACGCTGACGCTGAACCGTCCAGCCGCGCGCAACGCGCTCTCGCTCGCGCTGCTCGGGGCGCTCGAGACCACGCTCGCCGCGCTCGCCGCCAACCGTGCGGTGAAGGTCGTGGTGATCACCGGCGCCGGCCCCGGCTTCTGTGCCGGGCACGACCTGCGCGAGCTGACCGAGGCGCGCAACGATCCCGACCGCGGACGGGCGTTCTTCGAGACGACCATGGCGCGCTGTGCCGCGGTGATGCAGGCGGTCGCGACGCTGCCGAAGCCCACCATCGCCGCGGTGAACGGGATCGCTACGGCGGCCGGCTGCCAGCTCGTCGCCTCCTGCGACATCGCGATCGCCGACGCTCACGCGCGGTTCTGCACGCCCGGGGTCAATATCGGCCTGTTCTGCGCCACGCCGGCGGTGGCGCTATCGCGCGCGGTGCCGCGACGCGACGCGCTGGAGATGCTCTACACCGGCGAGCTGGTCGACGCGGCGCACGCGCACCGCATCGGCCTCGTCAATCGGGTGGTCGGCGATGGACAGGCGCTCCCCGAGGCGCGGGCGCTCGCCGCACGCATCGCCGAACGGCCCGCGAGCGTGGTGCAGGGCGGCAAGGCCGCGTTCCTGCGCCAGGAGGGGCGTGCGCTGGATGCGGCCTACGCCGACGCCTCGCGCGCGATGGTGGCGCAGTTGCTCGCCGAGGCGTCGGAGGAGGGGATCGGCGCGTTCCTCGACAAGCGCGCCCCCGTCTGGCCTCAGGACTGACCAGCGCCGCGCGCGAGCCGGAACGCTGCCGCCACGCTCGCCTCGCGCACCGCCGCGCGGTCGCCCGGGAATACGTGCCGCTCGACCATGGGCTGGGTCCCGCGTCGCTGCGCGCCGAGGAACACGAGCCCCACCGGCTTGGTGGCCGTCGCTCCGCCCGGCCCGGCGATCCCGGTCACGCTGAGGGCCACGTCGGCGAGGCTGCGCGCGAGCGCGCCCTCGACCATCGCGCGCGCGACCTCCGCGCTCACGGCACCGGCGGACGCAATCAGCGTCTCCGGCACGCCGAGCATCTCCGCCTTGGCCTCGTTCGAGTAGGTCACGAAGCCGCGCTCGATAACGTCGGACGAGCCGGCGATCGCGGTCAGCGTCGCCGCGATCAGCCCGCCGGTACAGCTCTCGGCGGTCACGATCCGCAGGCCGCCTGCCCGGTAGAGCGCGAGCAGCGCCTCGGCCTCGGCCAGCAGGGTCGGGTCAATCATGGGAACCACTCGGTCGGCAGAACGGATGACAGGGCGAGAAGCGCGAAGACAGCGAGCGCGCCGGCGATCAGGTCGTCGAGCATCACCCCGGTCGCGCCGCCCTGGCGATCCGCCCAGCCGACCGGGCCGGGCTTGGCGATGTCGAACAGCCGGAACAGCGCGAAGGCTGCTGCCACGCCGGCCCAGCCGAACGCGGGCAGGCCGACGAGCGCGAGCCACATCCCGGCCGCCTCGTCGATCACGATCCAACCCGGGTCGGACTCCGGCGTCCGTTCCAGTTCCCGCGCGACCGCCCACCAGCCGAGCGCCGTCAATGCCAGGGCACTCGCCGCCACCGCGAGCGGCCCGGCGAGCGCAAGCATCACGGCTCCCGGCACCAGCGCGACCGCGGAACCCCAGGTGCCGGGACCCGGGTGCAGGAAACCGACGCCGAACAGCGAGGCGATCGCGCGCGTCACGGCTGCGCCTCGATCCACGCGTCGAGCGCGGGCGCGATCTCCGGCTCCGACAGCGTCGGCGCATGACCGACACCGGGCAGCACCAGCTCTGTCATGTCGGGGCAGCGGGCGCGCATCCGCGCTGCGGTCTCGGACGAGAGAATGTCGCTGATCCCGCCGCGCACGAGGAGGACCGGTACGCGGGCGAGCGCATCGAACAGCGGCCAGAGATCGGGCAGGGATCGCCCGTCCAGCGTGCGCGCGATCGCCGGGTCCCAGTGCGCCGACCAGCGCCCGTCAGGATCGCGCGCGAAGGTCAGTGCCGCGAACTCGCGCCACTCCTCGGGTGTGCTCAGTGACAGCCACGGCAGCGTCTGCCGCAGGAAGCCAGCCGCATGGTCGAGGTCCGGCTGGGTGTGGCGGCCGCCGACGAAGCCGCGCACGAAGGCGAGCCCGCTGCCGCCGACCTCCGGGCCGATGTCGTTCAGCATCGCCGCCACGACCAGTCCTGGCCGCGCGGCCGCAAGCCCCATCGCGAGCAGCCCGCCGAGCGACGTGCCGAGCACGACCGCGCGCGGAATGTGCAGGGCGGCGCAGACATCGAGAACGTCGGCGAGGGAACGCTCGGCCCGGTAGCGCCGCCAGTCGCGCGCACGCTCGGACAGCCCGCGACCGATATAATCCGGCGCCACAACAAGCCGCCGTCCGGCATGGCGCAGCGCCACCCGGCCGAAATCCCCACCGGTGCGAACCATGCCGGCGAGACACAGAAGCGGCGTGCGCGCGGTGCGCTCGCCCCAGATCCGCACCGCGATGCCGAGACCGTCCGCGGCCGGGATCCGGCGGACGCTCCCGCTCACGCCGCTGCGGCCGCACCCGCGAGCAGGGCCGGGAGCCCCTCCGGCGCTGCGATGGTCTCGGCGGGCGGCGCCCACGCGAACTCGCCCCGCGCGCCGTCGCGGTTCAACCAGATCGCGGCAAGGCCCGACGCGGTCGCGCCGGCGACGTCCCAGGGATGCGCGGAGACATAGGCGATCTCGCCGGGTGCGACGCCGAACCGCGCCGGCGCGAGCGCATAGACCTCGGGCGCGGGCTTGAACAGGCCGGTCGGCTCGGCGCTGATCAGCGCGTCGAACAGCGGATAGAGCTCGCCCGCCTTCACCGCCGCCGTCAGCATGGTCACGGAGGCGTTGCTGAGCAGGCCCACCTGACGACCGCGCGTGCGTTTCAGCGCCTCGAGCACCGGGCGGATGTCCGGGAAGGGCGGGGCCTGGAGCTGGCCCTGCATCAGTCGCGCGCGCAAGAGCGCGTTCCTGCCGAGGCCGAGGACGGCGAGCGCGTGGTCGAGCGCCTCGCCGGTCACCTCCCAGAGATCGATCCGCCGTCCGGTGATGGCGGAGAGCCACGCATACTCGAATCGCTTCGCCTGCCAGAGCCGCGCGAGCGGTCCGGCCGTGTCGCCGAGTGCGTCCTCCGCGCGCAGCACCGCGCCGATGCTGTCGAACACCGTGCCGTAGCCAGAGAACACCACCGCACGGATCGCGTCGAGCCTGCCGCTCATCGTCCCATCACAAGGACCGGATGGCCGGCGCCCGCGCCCGCGCGGGCCTGGTAGATGGTCTGGCTCTCGATCACGCGCATCACGTAGTTGCGGGTCTCGTTGAACGGAATGAGCTCGATCCAGTCGATCGGGTCGGTTTCACCCACACGCGGATCGCCGTTCGTGTTGAGCCACTGGCGCACGCGATGCGCGCCCGCATTGTACGCCGCGAGGGCAAGCGGCACCGCGCGGTCGAAATCGTCGAGCCGCTTGGCGAGATAGGCCGTGCCCAGCCGCATGTTCGCGAACGGCTCGAACAGCCGGGTCGCGAGGGACGGTTCGCCCAGCTCGCGCGCCATGCCGCGCGCGGTGGCCGGCATCAGCTGCATCAGCCCGCGCGCGCCGGCGGGGCTGACGGCGTTGGTCTCGAAGTTGCTCTCCTGGCGCATCAGCGCCAGTGCCAGCGCGGGCTCGACCTCGGGCGGCGGGCTGAACGGGGTCGGCCAGCCGGCCAGCGGCAGCACCGTGCCGTGGCGCGCCATCACCCGGCGCGCGATCCAGACCGCGGTGTCCTGCTGGCCAAGACGCACCGCGAGTCGTGCGGCGAGCGCGCGATCCACCGCGTCGGGCGCAAGGTCGGCGAGCTGGAGCAGCACCTGGCGCGCGCGCCGTGCCTCGCCGACCTCGACCAGCAGCCGCGCGGCCTGGGCGAGCTCGCGCCGTTCCCAGAGGGCGGCGTGCTCGGGGTCGGCCTCGGGGTCCGAGAGTGCGGCGATGCGCCCGCGCAGCGATGCCTCGGTCTCGCCGGCGGCAAGCGCTCCGAGCTGGCCGTAGAAGGTGAGGGGATGTTCCGCCGCCGCGCGATAGGCGGCCTGCGCCTCCTCGGCACGCTGGGCAGCCAGCAGCGCCCGGCCGCGCCAGTAGGCGCCGCGGCTGACGCTGATCGGCGCCGTGGCTGCCTGTTCGAGCGCGACGAAGTGGCGCAGTGCGTCCTCGGGCCGGCCGAGCTGGCGCAGCGCGATCCAGCCGGCGAGGAACTCGGCCTCGAGGAAGTCCACGGACCCGCGATCGGTCAGTCCGTGCGCGGCCGCGAGCCGGTAGGCGGCCGGCGCGTCACGCAGCCGGATCAGGCGGCGGATCAGGATGTGACGCTCGGACCAGAACTGCCCCTGGCGTTCGACCGGCGCCGCCCTCTGCGCAGGCGTTCCGTCGGCGAGCCAGAACCGCGCGGCCTCACTGTCGCGGTCCTGCTGGCGGAGCGCGCGGGCGCGCTCGAAGAACACCACCGGGTCGCGCCGGTGCTCGGGCGTGAAGCCGAAATCGCCGGCCGACCCGGACAGCGCCTCAAGCCGCGCGCGCAGCACCGCCTGGCCTGCCGGCGGGATGCTGTCGAGCCGCCGTCGTGCGCCCTCGGCGTCGCGCGCCCAGGTCAGCCGGTCGGCCCGCGCCCAGTGGTCCTCCGCGCGCACGATGCTGCCATGCCGCTCGAGGAACGCCCGCTCCTCGGTCCCGCTGCCCGGAAGGTCGGTCCAGACGGCGCGCCGCAGCCGGGTCGCGCCGGCGCGGTCGCCGGTCGCCTCCAGCGCCTCGGCGTGGCGGAGGCGTCCGTTCAGGCCGGTCGGCGGATGATGGGCGTACCAGCGGCGCACGGCGGCGTGGTCGATCAGGGCCGCGTGCACCTCCTCGGCGCGGCGGGCCAGGGTCATCTGCAACGGCCAGTCGGGGTTCTCGGCGATGAAGCGGGCCAGCTCGCCGGCGCTGGTGGGTCCGGAGATCAGGCGCAGCCATGTGACGGTCTTGGCCGCGACCGGCTGGGTGCAGCGCGCCGGCTCCCCCCAGCGTCCGTTGGCGGCAGCCGTCAGGGCCGCCCGGCAGCCGGGATCCAGCGGCTGGGCGACGGCAATCCCCGGCAGCAGCAGCAGCGGAAGCAGCCGACTCGCGAGCCCGCGCATGTCCCGGTTGTAGAGGCCGAGCAGTTAACAAAACAAGCGCCCCATGGACACGGGGGCGTGCAGGGGCCAGTTTGCGCGCTTTGCGGCCAGGCCGCCTTCGGGGAGAGCACCGCCATGTTCAAGGGATCGCTCGTCGCGCTGATCACGCCGATGCGCCGGGACGGCGCGGTCGACGAGAAGGCGTATCAGGACTTCGTCGCCTGGCAGATCGCCGAGGGCACGCACGGGCTGGTCCCCGTGGGCACCACCGGCGAGTCGCCGACGCTCAGCCATGACGAGCACAAGCGCGTGGTGGAGCTCTGCCTCGAGGTGGCGACGGGCAAGGTGCCGGTCATGGCGGGCACGGGCTCGAACAGCACCGAGGAGGCGATCGACCTCACGCGCCACGCCAAGAAGGCCGGCGCCGATGGCGCACTGGTGGTGACCCCCTACTACAACCGCCCGACCCAGGAGGGGCTCTACCTCCACTTCAAGGCGATCGCCGAGGCCGTGGACATCCCGATCGTGATCTACAACATCCCCGGCCGTTCCGCGGTGGACATGACACCGGAGACGATGGGACGGCTGGCGAAGCTGCCGAACATCGTCGGCGTGAAGGACGCGACCGCGAACCTCACGCGGCCACTGCACCAGAAGCGGAGCTGCGGGTCGGACTTCATCCAGCTCTCGGGTGAGGATCACACCGCGCTCGCCTTCAATGCCTCGGGCGGGGTGGGCTGCATCAGCGTGAGCGCAAACGTGGCCCCGCGGCTCTGCGCGGAGATGCAGAGCGCCTGGGCCAAGGGTGACGTGGCGACCGCGACGCAGATCCAGGACCGGCTGACCCCTGTGCACGACGCGATGTTCTGCGAGACCTCGCCCGGGCCGGTGAAGTATGCCGCGCATCTGCTCGGCAAGTGCGAGGAGACCTGCCGGCTGCCGCTCGCGCCGATCGCACCCGCGAGCCGGGAGAAGGTGCGCGCCGCGCTGGTCGATGCGGGGCTGATGAACTGATCCCGGTGGCCCCCAGGGCCGCCGGTGCGCGCAGGGTTGGTGTGGCGGCTGCGCGCGAACGCAAGGGTTCTGAGTGGCGAAGGACGCGAAGAAGAAGGGCCTGATCGCGTATGGCATGGTCGCGCAGAACCGCAAGGCGCGGCATGACTACGCCATCAAGGAGACGCTTGAGGCCGGGATCGTGCTGAAGGGGCCGGAGGTCAAGAGCCTCCGGCATGGCCGCGCGACGCTGACCGAGGCCTGGGCGGGCGAGCGCGAGGGCGAGCTCTGGCTGTTCAATCTCTACATCCCGGAATACCAGGGCGGTGTGCTGAGCCGGTTCGAGCCACGCGCGCCGCGCAAGCTGCTGGTGCACCGCAAGCAGCTCCGCTCGCTGATCGGCGCGGTGGCGCGCGAGGGCGCGACGATCGTGCCGCTGCAGATCCATTTCAACGACCGCGGCCGGGCGAAGGTGCTGCTGGGGCTCGCCGAGGGCCGGCGCAAGGTGGACAAGCGCGCGGTGATCAAGGAGCGCGATTGGCAGCGCGACAAGGCGCGGATCATGCGCGCGCGCGGGTAGGGCGCGGGTCACGTCTCGGCGAGAGCGCCGTTTCGGCGTGGGGCTCGGCTGCGCGGCTCTGGCAAGACCCGTCGCGACCGATCAGCGCGAACGGGGAATGACGATGCGTCGACAGTGGATCATCACCATGGCGGCCGCCCTTGCGATCGCCGCGTCGTCGGTCGCGGAGGCGAGCGACCCTTGGCCCACCGCACCGGGATTGCTGCTGCCCGGCACCTTCACCGGCGACCTGCCCGCC
>NZ_JBHYDW010000020.1:0-41815 GCF_051860475.1 Elioraea sp.
CGAGGGTCTGCGCTTCGCCATCCGCGAGGGCGGCCGCACCGTCGGCGCCGGCGTCGTCACCAAGATCGTGCAGTGACAGTGCCACAACCGGCCCCTTAATCTTTGCGGCGCGCGCCGCTAGGGTTGGCGTGGCGGCCAGCGGCATGCGTCGCCAGATAGGGGTGTAGCTCAATTGGCTAGAGCGCCGGTCTCCAAAACCGGAGGTTGGGGGTTCGAGACCCTCCACCCCTGCCACCCGCACCCTGGGGTGCGGTAAACTAGGGACAAGCGGGTGGCGACAGTGCTGCCCGGGCCCCGTTTCTTGGATGAAGGACACGATGGCGAGGATCGATCCCGCGACCTATGTGCGTCAGGTGCGCCAGGAGGTGAGCAAGGTCACCTGGCCCAGCCGGAAAGAGACCCTGATCACCACGGGGCTCGTCTTCGTGCTGTCGATCCTGGCGGCAGTGTTCTTTTTCCTGGTCGACCAGGTGATCGGCCTCGGCGTGCGCGCCATCTTCGGCTTCGGCGCCTGAGGCGGGAGGAATGACGATGGCGGCAACCGAGAGCGAGGGGATGGCGCCGGTCCGCCCGGTGGCGCCTCCGTCCGCGGCCGGGCGCAAGCGCTGGTACGTGATCCACGTCTATTCGGGCTTCGAGAAGAAGGTCGCCCAGGCGATCCGCGAGCAGGCCGCCCAGAAGGGACTGGCGGACCGGTTCGAGGAAGTGCTCGTACCGATGGAGGAGGTGGTCGAGGTCAAGCGCGGCCAGAAGGTGCAGGGCGAGCGCAAGTTCTTCCCCGGCTACGTGCTGGTGCGCATGGAGATGACCGACGACACCTGGCACCTGGTCAAGAACACGCCGAAGGTGACCAACTTCCTCGGCGGCAAGGGCCGGCCGTCCCCGATCACCGACGCCGAGGCCGAGCGCATCGTCAAGGCGGTGGCCGAGGGCGTGGAGAAGCCGCGGCCCTCGATCACCTTCGAGGTGGGCGAGCAGGTGCGCGTGACCGACGGGCCGTTCACCAGCTTCAACGGCACGGTCGAGGAGGTGGACGAGGAGAAGGGCCGGGTGAAGGTCTCGGTCTCGATCTTCGGCCGCGCCACCCCCGTGGAGCTCGAATACTCCCAGGTCGAGAAGGTGTGAGCACAGCGGGGCGCTGACCCCGCAGGAACGCTTGCGCCGACGCGGACGCGTCCGTCAGGGTGCCTCCCCGTAAGGAGGGCGCCCTTGCGGCGACGCGCGCTGCTGGCCGGGATGGTGTTCGGGCTGCTCGCCGGCTGCGCGAGCCGGACGCCGCTGCCTGCGCCCCCCGAGACTGTCACCTTCCGCACCAGCGTGCCGCTCTCCTGCGTGCCATTCGCGCGCGAACTCTCCGGCATCGAGCTCTCGGGGGATGCGCATACCTGGTGGCGCGCCGCTTCGGGGCGCTATCTGCGGAGCGGCCGTCCGGCCCCCGGTGCCGTGCTGGTGCTGCGAGGCACGCGCCGCCTGCCGCAGGGACATGTCTCGGTGGTGGTGCGCCAGACCGGGCCGCGCGAGATCCTGGTCAGCCACGCCAACTGGGCCTCGGGCGCGGCACGCGGCGCGGTGCACCAGAACCAGCTGGTGGTCGACGTCTCGCGCCGCAACGACTGGTCGGCGGTCCGGGTCTGGTATCCGCGCACCGGCCAGCTCGGCGTGACCGTGTTCGCCGCGCACGGCTTCATCCATCCGCCGCGCCCGCGCACGCCCGAAGAGATCGCCGCGGACGTCCCGCGCGCGGCGCGCGACGCGGCGATGCAGCTCGCCGCGCGCTGAGCGCTACGCGGCCTCGGCGACGAACGGGCTGCGCAGCGTGCCGATTCCCGAGATCTCGACCTCGACCACGTCGCCGGGCTTCAGGTCGGGCGAGGTGCCGTCAGTGCCCATCCAGACCACGTCGCCGGGGTGGAGCGTCAGGTAGCGGGTCATCGCGGCGATGAACCTGCGCACCCCGAACAGCATGTCATTGGTTGCGAACTCGGTCGTCACCGCGCCGTTCAGCCGCACCGTCGTGCGCGCGGCCTCGAGGTCGAAGTCGGTCTCGATCCACGGCCCCATCGGCTTGAAGGTGTCGGTGTTCTTGGCCCGCCAGAGCGTGCGGTCGGCGCGCTGCCAGACCCGCTCGCTGACATCGTTGCCGATCGTGTAGCCGAGCACGCAGGAGAGCGCGTCCGCCTCGCTCAGATGCCGCGCCTTGCGGCCGATCACCACCGCAAGCTCGCCCTCGTACTGGACCTTCGTCGCATCCGACGGGATCACCACCGGCGCGTCATGCGCGATCAGCGCGTTCACCGCGCGATAGCCGATGTCGGGCTTGGACGGGATTGCAGCCGGGTCACCGTGTTCGCGGATATGCGCGACGTAGTTCAAGCCCGCGGCATAGAATGTGCGCGGCACGAACGGCACCTCGATCCGCACCTCCGCAAGCGCGTGCGTACGCCCGGTCGGCCCGTGCCCGTCGAAGGGCGACCCGCGCACCTCGCGAATGCGTCCGCCCTCCTCGATGCCCCAGGACTCGGCGGCGCCGGGCGCGGTGAAGCGGATCCAGCGCATGGCGGCCCTCAGTCGTTCGCGAGCCGCACCAGCGTGAACAGGCCGAGCGGCGGGCAGGGGGTGAGGCTCGCGCGCGCGCGCTCGGCCGATGTCAGCACCGCCTCCATGGCAAAGTCAGGGTGCCAGCCGAGCGCGCGCGAGAACGGCGCCATCGCCCGCTCGATGCCGCGCCGGATGCCCGGCGGCGCAAGGAAGTGGTTGACCAGCAGGATCGCCCCACCCGGCCGCACCACGCGCCGGATCTCGGCCATCATGCGCCGCGGGTTCGGCACCACCGAGGCGACGAACATCGCCACGGCGGCGTCGAACGAGGCATCCGGCAGGTCCATCGCCTCGGCATCCATCTCGACCAGCGCCTCGACATGATCCAGCCGATCGCGCTCGACCTTCCGGCGCGCGAGCGCGAGCATCTCGGGGCTGAGGTCGATCCCGACCACCTGGAGCCCGGGCCGGTAGTGCGGCAGCGCAAGCCCGGTGCCCACGCCGACCTCCAGCATCCGCCCATCCGGCAGTGCGTTCAGCGCCGCGATCGCGCGCCGGCGCGCCGGGCCTGACACGACGCCGAACACGGCGTCATAGATGCGCGCCCAGCGGCGATAGGCGGCGCGGACCGCATCGGCATCGAGCGGCCTCGCGGGGGTGCGCGCCTGCTCTGGCGAGCGGTCGACGGTCGCGGGCATGACGCTTGGCTACTGCCGGGGGACCGCGGATGCAACGGGTCGCGCACGGGATTCGGACCAGATCACGAACAGTCCACCCGCGGCGACGATCACACCGCCGAGTGCGGCGAGCAGGTCCGGCAGTTCGGCGAAGAACACCCAGCCCGCGATCACTGCCCAGATGATCTGGGTATAGGCGAAGGGGGCGAGCAGCGACGCCGGAGCGCGCTGGAATGCCTGGATCAGCAGGAAATGGCTGCCTCCGCCGATCGCTCCGATCAGCGCCAGCATCGCCCACTCGGTGGCGCTCGGCCACGCCCAGTCGAACGGCGCGATCAGCGTGGTGACGAGCCCCGCCGCCACGCCGGTGTGGAAGATCGTGGTCGCGGCATCATCCACGCCGGCGAGCCGCCGCGTCAGCACCTGGTACACCGCGAACACCGCCGCGGTGCAGAGCACCAGCAGCGCGGCCGGATGAGTGACCCCGAGGCCCGGGCGGATGATCACCAGCACGCCGGCGAAGCCGATCGCGATGCCGAGCCAGCGCCGCCACCCGACGGCCTCGCCCAGCACGCGGGCGGCAAGCAGGGTCGTGATCAGCGGCGAGACGAAGCCGATCGCCACGGCTTCCGCGAGCGGGATGTAGATCAGCGCCGCCGAGAAGCAGAGATTGGCAACGCACAGGCAGAGCGAGCGCACCGCCTGAAGCCGCGGCGCGCGCGTGCGCGGCGGCACGCGCCTTCCCATGAGCGCAAGCAGCACCGAGACGAACGCCAGATGGAAGGCGAAGCGCGCCCAGAGGACGACCGCGAGCGGCAGGGTCTGCACGCTCGCCTTGATGGCGCAGTCCATCAGCACGAAGGAGACGAGGGCCGCGAGCTGGTAGACGATGCCCGCGGCCGGCCGGTCGGCGGGGGCGGTCACGCCGCCCCCGCGCGCGGGCTATCGGCTAGGCGGCGTCCTCGCGGCGGTCCTTCACCCGGACATAGGCGAGGGCGGCATGCTCCGCGCAGTAGGGCTTGCCCAACAGCGCCTGGGCGCCGCAGAAGCGGAAGCCCGACGTGCCCGGATCGCCGAGCGGCCAGCAGCAGGCGCTGTTGCCGAGCCGCAGCGGTTGCGTCGGCGGGCGCATCGCCACGACCGGCGCCGGCCGCTCGGCCGGTGGGCGCGCGGCGGCGGCGGTTCCCGCCATCATCGGCGAGGGCCGCGGCATCATCGGGCGTGCGGCTCGGCGCGACGGCCGCGGCGCGGACGGGGCGCCGGGGACGCGGCGGATTGGCGAGGGCCGGGCGGCCAGATTGAGCCGGTGCGCCTTGCCCACCACGGCGTTCTTCGAGATGCCCATGCGGCGGCCGATCTCCGCCGTCGAGAGCCCTTCCGACCACAGCTGCCGGAGCGTGGCGATCGCGTCCTCGGTCCAGTCCATCCCGTGTGCTCCCGCCTTGTGGGGCTCTTTCTCTACCAAATACGGTATCAGAACCGCCAAGCGGGACACAACGGGTAGATCCGCGTGTGGACAAGAAAATTGTGGACAACCTGGGCGCGCGGGGCGGAAGCGGCCTCAGATCAGCTCCCTGCGCAGCATCCCGTGCACGCCCTTCACCCCGTTCACGGTCTGGGTGACACGGAAATCCGCCGCCAGCGAGCAGAACTGGTAGGCGTCGATCGGGGAGAGATTGGTCCGCGCGCAGATGAACGCGATCATCTCGCGCAGCGCCTGCTTCATCGCAAGGTCGAGGTCCTCGTTCAGCCCCATCGAAATGTAGTGCGTGGGGGTCTCGGCGCGCGGGAACGACAGCAGCGGCGCCGTACCCTGTTTCCTGTGCAGCACGAAAGTGAGGGCCCCGTCGAGGCACATCTCGAGCGCGGTGATGCAGACCTCGCCGTCGCCCTGCACCCCATGGCCGTCACCAACCGAGAAGTTCGCGCCGGGAACATGCACGGGGAGGAACAGGGTCGTGCCGGCGACCAGCTCCTTGTTGTCGAGGTTGCCGGCGTGCTCGCGCGGCGGGTTCGAGGCGATCCGGCCATAGACCGGCGGCGGTGCCACGCCCATCACGCCGAAGAACGGGGCGAGGGCCAGTTCCGTGCCCCAGGGCAGGCGGCAGGTGCCCCTCTCGCGGTCCACCGGGATGTGCAGCACGCGGCTCGTGGGAAAGTCCTCTGGCAGCGTGCCGACCAGCGGGCGGACCATGTTGTAGCCCCAGTCCGCGCCCGGGGCGATCTGCTCGATCCGAACCTCGAGCATGTCGCCCGGCTCGGCACCGGCGACCGCGATCGGCCCGGTCAGGATATGCGCGCCGAGCTCCGGCGCCATGGTGGTGACGATCTCGGTCAGCACGGGCGGGATCGCCAGCCCCGTGCCCGGCCCGGGCATTACGCCCTCGCGCCCCGAGACGCATTGCACCTCGACCGTGTCGCCCGAGTTGATCGTCAGCACCGGTGGCAGGGCGGCGTCGAAATAGCCCCAGTGGACGGTCGCGGGAGAGGCGGCGAGGCGGTGCGTGGCCATGGGGCACTCCGGGGCGGGAGGCGCATCGCAGCAGCGGGGGCGGAGCACGTCAATCAGGCGCCTCGAATAACCCCCGGCGTGGAATGGGCCCCTGGGGGCGGACCTCGCTGCAGACTTCTACACGACCTCTTTGGCGCGGTCTGCCCCGCGCGCGATACCGGCGCGGCGCTCGTGCTGACCCCCGTCTCGGTCGCGGCGATGAACCTGCTGCTTGACGAGGTCGCCTCGCAACTGCCGCCTGGCACGCACGCGGCCAAGCGGATCGACAATGCCGGCTGGCACACGGCGAACGACCTGCGGGTGCCGCCGAACATCACCCTCGTCCACCTGCCGTCCTGTTCGCCCGAGCTGAACGCCATCGAGACGGTCTGGCAGCATCTGCGCGGCCGCCATCTGTCGGGGCGGCGTTTCGCCGGCACCCGCGACATCGTGGACGCCTGCCGCAACGCCTGGAACCACTTCGTCGCCGAGACAGGCCGCATCCGATCACTCACCGACTTCGTGTGGGCTCGACGGGCCAATTCATGGTGCGCGGGGTATCAGTCACATGCGATTCCCGTGCGGGGTCCGCGGACCGCACGGAGGCGCCACGGCGGCCCGGCCGAGCCGGGCAGGGACAGGACGGGCGCCCCCGTTGACCGTCCCATCCCGCGCGGATAGACCCCGCGCGTGCTCAACTCGCTGCGCCCCTCCCGCCGAGACTGGCGTCTTGCGGCAACGGATCTCGTGCGCGGCGCTCAGGCGTGGCCGACCTGGGTCCTGCTCGGGGCCAGCGACATCCGGCAGCGCTACCGGCGCTCCCGGATCGGACAGTTCTGGATCACGATCAGCCTGGCCGTGTTCGTCGCCAGCATCGGCAGCATCTACGCATTGCTGTTCCGCCAGCCCGCAGGCGAGTACATCCCCACGCTCGCCGTCAATTTCGTGGTGTGGAGTTTCATCTCGGGCACGATCACGGACAGCACCGCCACGTTCGTCCAGGCCGCCGGATACCTGCGCCAGGATGCGCTGCCCAAGACGATCTTCGTGCTGCGCGCGCTCTCGCGGAACGTCATCATCCTGGCCCACAACGTGATCGTGATCCCGGTGGTGTTCCTGCTGTTCCTCGTCATGCCGAACGCGGCGGTCCTGCTCGTCATCCCGGGGCTTGTGCTGCTGCTCGCGGCCGGCTTCGCCGCGGTTCTGATCTTCAGCATCCTGTCCACCCGGTTCCGGGACCTGCCCCAGATCATCCAGAGCCTGCTTCAGATCGCGTTCTTCCTCACTCCGGTGATGTGGCGGCCCGAACAGCTGCCCGACTCGGCCAGGTTCATCGTCGACGTCAACCCGTTCGCGGCCTTCTTGCGCATCGTGGCAGAGCCGATCCTCGGCCGGGTCCCCGACGCGCTGGCCTACGCGAACGCCCTCGCGGTGACCGCGATCCTGTTCGCTCTCGCGCTGCCGCTGTTCGCCCGCTTCCGGGCGCGCATCGTCTACTGGATCTAGCCGGCGGGGCGCGCACCTTGGCATCGATCACCCTGACCCGGGCCTCGGTGGAGATCCCGATCTACAATGCGCGCGGCCGCTCGCTGCGCAGCAACCTGCTGCGGCGCGTGGGCGGACAGCTCGCCTCGGACGATCGCGACGTCGTCACGGTGAAGGCGCTGAACGAGGTCTCGCTGTCGCTCCGGCCGGGCGACCGTCTCGGGCTGCTCGGCCACAACGGCGCGGGCAAGTCGACGCTGCTGCGCGTGCTCTCGGGCGCCTACGAGCCGTCGGGCGGCACGGCCGAGATCGTCGGCACGGTGTCGTCGCTGCTGGACATCACCATGGGCATGGACTCCGAGCTCACCGGAGCCGAGAACATCGTGCTGCGCGGCGTGCTGGTCGGCCTGTCGATCCGCGAGGCGCGCGCGCTGACGCCGGAGGTCGCCGAGTTCTCCGAGCTCGGCGACTACCTCAACCTGCCGCTGCGGACCTATTCCAGCGGCATGCTGCTGCGGCTCGCCTTCGCGGTCTCGACCGCGCGCCGGCGCGACATCCTCCTGCTCGACGAGCTGATCGGCGTGGGCGATGCCTCCTTCGCCGCCAAGGCCCGCCGTCGGGTCGAGCAGATGATGGACGAGGCCAGCATCCTTGCGATCGCGTCGCACGACGCGGCAATCATCAGGCAGTACTGCAATCGCGCGATCCTGCTGCGGGGCGGTACGGTGGTCGCCGACGGGAAGGTTGAGCACGTGCTGGCGGAGTATCAGCGGGCGGGATCGTGACGACGCCACGGCCGGCAGGCGGAGGCGAGCGGAGGAGAGTGCGTCGGAGGGTCGGACGACAGTGATGCTCGGCCGAGGCTCCTGACGCCCGGTGATCCCGGCGCCCCGTCCTCGATCGTCCTGAGCCCCGTCAGCCGCCGACCGCCGCCACCTGCGCGCGTGGCCGCACCGCCTCGATCCGCCACCCCTCGGCGTCGAACACGTGCAGGCTCGCCGGCGGCAGCACCACCGGCAGCACCGCACCCGCGAGCGGCGAGCAGTCGCTCATCCGCACCGTCAGCGCCTCGCCCGAGGGCAGCGCGCCGTGGATCAGGCTCTCGGCGCCGAGCGGCTCCACCAGATCCACCTTCAGCGCCAGGCTGCCGGGGCCCGAGCCCGCCTGGATGTGCTCCGGCCGGATGCCGACGGTGAGGGCCGTGCCGTCGCCGCCCGGGTGCACCCCGTCCGCGAAGGCGATCGTCGCGCCGGCCTTCAGCCGCGCCGCCGTGCCGCCCTCGGCAAGCTCGGCGGCGAGGAAGTTCATCGCCGGCGCGCCGATGAAGCCGGCGACATAGGTGTTGGCCGGCGTGCGCCAGATCTCCATCGGGCTCGCCACCTGCTCGGCGCGGCCCTCATGCATCACCACCAGCCGGTCGCCCAGCGTCATCGCCTCCACCTGGTCGTGGGTGACGAACAGGCTGGTCACGCCGAGCCGCCGCTGCAGCCGCTTGATCTCGGCTCGCATCTGCACGCGGAGCTTGGCGTCGAGGTTCGACAGCGGCTCGTCGAACAGGAACAGCTTGGGCTCGCGCACGATCGCGCGGCCCATCGCGACCCGCTGGCGCTGCCCGCCCGAGAGCTGGCGCGGCTTGCGCTCGAGCAACTGCCCGATGCCGAGCAGATCGGCGGTCTGCTGCACGCGCGCACGGATGTCGGCCCTGGCCAGCCCGCGGATCCTGAGGCCGTAGGCCATGTTGTCGAACACGCTCATGTGCGGGTAAAGCGCGTAGTTCTGGAACACCATCGCGATGTCGCGATCCTTGGGTTCCAGCCTGGTGACGTCCGCGCCGGCGATGATCACGCGGCCCTCGGTCGCGGTCTCCAGCCCCGCGACGATCCGCAGCAGGGTCGACTTGCCGCAGCCCGAGGCGCCGACGATGACGATCATCTCGCCCTCGGCGACCGCGAGGTCGATGCCGTGCAGCACATGCGTGGTGCCGAACGACTTGCGGATGCCCTGGAGTTCGAGCGTCGCCATGGCGTGCCTTACTTCTCCGTCTCGACCAGGCCCTTGACGAACCAGCGCTGCATCAGGATCACCACCGCGACGGGCGGCAGGAGCGCCAGCACGGCGGTCGCCATCACCAGGTTCCAGTCCGTGTCGGCCTCGGAGCCGATCATGCGCACGATGCCGATCACGATCGTCTCGACATCGCCCGAGGTGGTGACCAGCAGCGGCCAGAGATACTGGTTCCAGCCATACACGAACAGGATCACGAACAGCGCGGCGATGTTGGTGGTCGAGAGCGGCAGCACGACGTCCTTGAAGAACCGCAGCGGCCCTGCGCCGTCGATCTTCGCCGCCTCGACCAGCTCGTCGGGGATGGTCAGGAAGAACTGCCGGAACAGCAGCGTCGCGGTGGCGGACGCGATCAGCGGAATGATCAGCCCCCCATAGGTGTTGATCATGCCGAGATCGGAGACGACCTTGAAGGTCGGGAAGATGCGCACCTCGACGGGCAGCATCAGGGTGATGAAGATCGACCAGAACGCGACCATCCGCCCGGGGAAGCTGAAGAACACCACCGCATAGGCGGAGGTCAGCGAGATCGCGATCTTGCCCACGGTGATCAGCAGCGCCATGACGAAGCTGTTGATCATCATCAGGCTGACCGGCACGCGCGTGGTGCGCGCCGAGCCCTCGCCGAGCGCGGTCAGGTAGTTCTCGATCGCATAGGGGCCGGGCAGCAGCGGCACCTCGCCCCGGCTGACCGTGCCGACATCGTGGGTCGAGCCCATCAGCACGATCCAGATCGGCAGCGCGAACAGCACCACGCCGAGGCCCAGGATCATGTGCGTGATCACGTCGGTGCGCCGCCGCGCGGCCTCGGCCTTCATCGCCGCCCGTTCGGCCGCGGCGAGCCGCGCGGCGTCGATCGGCGCGTGCATCATCGCCGGCCCCGCATCAGTAGTGCACCTTGCGCTCGATGAAACGGAACTGGACCGCGGTCAGCACGATCACCGCCAGCATCAGCACCACCGACTGCGCCGAGGACGAGCCGATATCGAGGTTCACCCGCCCGTCGATATAGGCCTTGTAGATCAGCGTCTCGGTCGCCTTCGCGGGCCCGCCCTTGGTCAGCGCGTCGATCACGCCGAAGGTGCCGAAGAACGCGAACACGATGTTGACCACCAGCAGGAAGAAGGTGGTGGGCGAGAGCAGCGGGAAGATCACGGTCCAGAACCGCCGCTGCGCCGAAGCGCCGTCGATCGCCGCGGCCTCCAGCACCGATTTCGGGATCGACTGGAGCCCGGCGAGAAAGAACAGGAAGTTGTACGAGACCTGGTTCCAGGCCGAGGCGACGATCACCACCAGCATCGCCTGCCTGCCGTTCAGCTTGTAGTCCCAGACGATGCCGATGCCGTTCAGGAACCGCCCGAGCAGGCCGACCTGCGGGTGGAAGATGAAGATCCACAGCACCGCGGCGACCGCGGGCGCGATCGCGTAGGGCCAGATCAGCAGCGTCTTGTACACGCCCGCGCCGCGGATGTGCCGATCGGCCAGCACCGCGAGTCCCAGCGCGATCGCCATCGACAGCAGCGTCACCCAGAACGAGAACACCGCCGTCGTCCAGACCGCCGAGAGATAGAGCGGATCGGCGAAAAGGTCGGTGAAGTTCTCGAACCAGACGAAGGTGGTGCGGATGCCGAACGCGTCCTGGCGCAGGAAGCTGAACCAGATCGCCTGGCCGGCAGGCCAGAAGAAGAACACCAGGGTGATCGCGAGCTGCGGCGCGAGCAGCAGATAGGGCAGTCCCTTCTCGCGGAAGATGACGCGCTTCTGCATGCTCGCCTCAAGCGTGCGGGCCACCCCCGGCCCGGGAGCGGCCCGCCGACTTCCTCAGTTCGCCGCCGCCGGCTCCGTCACGAGCGGTTGGCGCGCTCGAACGTCCGCAGCACCGCATTGCCGCGGCGGTTCGCCGCCTCCATCGCCTGCTGCGCGGTCTGCTGGCCCTGCAGCGCCTTCTCAAGCTCCTCCTGGATGATGTTGCGGATCTCGACGAAGCCGCCCAGGCGGAAGCCCTGGCTGTTCGGCGTCGGCTCGGCGCGGGAGAGCTGGATGATCGCCGCATCGGCGCCGGGGTTCTGCTGGTAGTACCCTTCCGCCTTCGCCTTCTCATACGCGCCGAGCGTCAACGGCACGTAGCCGGTGACCTGGTGCCACCACTGGTCCTGGTCCGGCCGGCTGATGAACGCGTAGAACGCGGCGACCGCGGCGTATTCCGCCGGAGTGCGGGTGCGCGAGGTGAGCGCCCAGAGGCTCGCGCCGCCGATGACGCCGTTGCGCGGGCTCTGGATGATGTCGTCGTGGTAGGGCAGCGGGATCGAGGCCCACTTGAACTTCGCGTCGCGCTCGATCTGCGCGCGCGCCGCCGAGGAGCCGAAGGTGATCGCGCACTCGCCGGAGGGGAACAGGTTGCCGGCCGCGCCGTCGCGCCCGCCGTAGCGGAACAGCCCGTCCTTGGCGAGATCGAGCAGGAACTGCACGTGCTTGAGGAAGAACGGGTGGGTCAGGTTCAGCTCGGCGTCCATGCCGCCGAAGCCGTTGCCCTTGGTGGCAAGCCCCACATCATGGATCGAGGACTGCTGCTCAAACATCACCCAGGTCGGCCAGGTGGTTGTCATCACGCAGGGTGTGGGGTTCGCGGCCTTCAGCTTCTCCGCGACCGCGCGCACCTCGCGCCAGGTGCGCGGCAGCTCGGTCACGCCCGCCTTCTCCAGCGCGTCCATGTTCAGCCACATGATCGCCGAGGAGGAGTTGTGCGGCATCGAGACGAGCCGCCCCTGGGTGTCGCTGTAGTAGCCGCGCACGCCGGCGAGATACTTCGCGGGGTCGATCTCGATCCCGGATTCGGCCGAGAGCTGGTGCACCGGCCGGATCGCGGGCCCGGCCGCCATCATGGTCGCGGTGCCGACCTCGAACACCTGGGCGATGTGCGGCGGGTTGCCGGCGCGCCAGGCGGCGATCGCGCCGGTCATCACCTCGACGTAGGAGCCGCGGAACGTGGCGGTGACGGTGTAGCGGTCCTGGCTCGCGTTGAAGCGCGCGACCTGCTCCTGCACGCGCTCGCCGAGCGCGCCGCCGAGGCCGTACCAGAACTGGATCTCGGTGCGCTGCTGCGCCGAGGCCGGCGCGGTCGTGAGGGCCAGCGCCAGGGCGGCGCCGGCGAGAAGGAATCTGCGATGCATCTGGGTCTCTCCCGTTTCGTGGCCTCGCGGCGTGTAGCGGCTCCATGTTACGCCACGGTGACAGCCAGATGAAGCTTCCGCGTCCAAGGCCGCCGCCGCGCGTTGCCCCCTCGCCTCGCCGTCCTCTAAGCTGCGCTGCAACAGGACGCTCGCGGCGCGAGGGGAAGGCCGGCACTTCATGGACATCAAGGACCACATTCGCGGCATCCCCGATTTCCCCAAGCCCGGCATCCTCTTCTACGACATCTCGACGCTGCTCGCGCACGCGGATGCGTGGCAGGTGGCGATGGGAAGGATGGCGCGGATCGTGCGCCGCCACCAGCCCGACCTGATCGCCGGGGTGGAGAGCCGGGGCTTCCTGGTCGCCGCCCCGCTCGCGCTCAAGCTCGGCTGCGGCTTCATCATGCTGCGCAAGCGGGGCAAGCTCCCG
This sequence comes from Elioraea sp., assembly GCF_051860475.1. NCBI lineage: Bacteria > Pseudomonadati > Pseudomonadota > Alphaproteobacteria > Acetobacterales > Elioraeaceae > Elioraea > Elioraea sp. Next base: position 12,856 of record NZ_JBHYDW010000020.1, read on the forward strand.
GGCCCCACGGTCGGGCACGACTATGCGCTCGAATACGGCACCGACCGGATCGAGGCCCAGGTGGACGCCGTGAAGCCCGGCGACCGCGTGGTGGTGGTGGACGACCTGCTCGCGACCGGCGGCACGATGGCCGCCGGGATCACGCTGCTGCGCAAGCTCGGAGCCGCGGTGCCGGGCGCGGCGGCGCTGATCGAACTCACCTTCCTGAACGGAAGGGCGAAGCTCGATGTCCCGTTCGACGCACTCGTCGCCTACGACCGCTGAGCCTGCGCCGGCGGGCGAGGCAGCCAGCGCCGCGCTGCCCGATTTCGACCCGCGCGCGGCCGGCGTACTCGCCGCCGCGCTGGCGGCCGCGCCGACCGGCGTGACGATCGCCGACCCCTCGCGCCCCGACTGCCCGATCGTGTTCCTCAACCCCGCCTTCAGCGTGATCACCGGCTACCCGGCCGACGAGGTGCTGGGGCGCAACTGCCGCTTCCTCCAGGGCAGGGACACCGATCGGAAGGCGGTCGCGCGGGTGCGCCGCGCGATCGCGGCGGGCAGGTCGATCACGGTCGAGATGCTGAACTACCGCAGGGACGGGTCGCGGTTCTGGAACGAACTCCGCATCACCCCGGTGCCGGGACCCGACGGGATGCCCGCGCTGTTCCTCGGCATCCAGCACGACGTCACCGCGCGCAAGCGCGCCGAGCAGGCGCTCGCGCGCGCCAAGCGCGCGGCCGAGCGCGCAAACCAGACCAAATCCGACTTCCTCGCCACCATGAGCCACGAGATCCGCACGCCGATGAACGGGGTGATGGGAACGGTGCAACTCCTGCTCGAGACCGAGCTCACCCCCGAGCAGCGCGCCTATGCCGAGACGGCGCGGCGCTGCGGCCAGGATCTGCTCGCGATCGTCAACGACATCCTCGACATCTCGCGCATCGAGTCCGGCATGCTGCGCATCGAATGCGTGCCGTTCCGCATCGCCGAGGTCGTGCTCGGCGTGCTCGACCTGTTCGGCGCGACCGCCTCGGAGAAGGGGATCGGGCTGGCCGCCGCGATCGCGCCCGAGGTGCCCGACACGGTCGAGGGCGATCCGCACCGGCTGCGCCAGGTGCTGCTCAATCTGGTCGACAACGCGGTGAAGTTCACCGCGATTGGCGGCGTGACGGTGCGGATCGAACGCGCCTCCGCCGAGCCCTTCGCGCTGCGCTTCGCCGTCAGCGACACCGGCATCGGCATCCCGACGGCGGCGCAGAAGCGGCTGTTCGTCCGCTTCGCCCAGGCCGATCCCTCGATCAGCCGGCGCTTCGGCGGCTCGGGGCTCGGGCTGACGATCTGCCGTCAGCTCGTGCGGCTGCTCGGCGGCGAGCTCGGGCTCACGAGCGAGGCCGGGCGCGGCACGACCTTCGCCTTCACCCTGCCTGTCCGCCCGGTCGCCGGGGCGGGGGCGGCGCCGACGCGGCTCGTGCCCTCGGCGGAGGCGGTCGCGCCAGGCCCGCGCGGGGCGCGCGGGCGGGTGCTGCTCGCCGAGGACAGCCGCTCGAACCAGCTCGTCGCCGCGGCCATCCTGCGCCGCGCGGGGTTCGCGGTCGATGTCGCCGCCGACGGCGAGGAGGCGGTCGAGCGTGCGGCCGCGCAGCGCTACGACCTGATCCTGATGGACGTGCAGATGCCCAAGCTCGACGGCTTCGGCGCGACCGCGGCGATCCGCGCCCTCCCGCCGCCCGCCGGCGCCGTGCCGATCATCGCGCTCACCGCCTCGGTGCTGCCCGAGGACCGCGACCGCTGCATCGACGCCGGCATGACCGGCTACGTCTCAAAGCCGATCGACCTGATCGCGCTGCTCGGCGCGGTCGACCAGGCGCTCGCGGGACGGCGCGGCGGGCGGCGCGGCGGCGACCCCACCGGCGAACTGCCGCTGGTCGACCGCGCGGCGCTCGACGATCTGCGCGGCGCGGTCGAGCCCGGACGTCTGCCCCAGCTCATCGCCGTGTTCGTCGAGGAGACCGAGGCGCGGCTCGCCGAACTGGAGGCCGCGCGCGCGGCGGGCGATGTCGCAGCGATCGGCCGCCTCGCCCATGTGCTCAAGAGTGCCGCCGGCACCTTCGGCGCGGTCGCCCTCGCGCGCGCGGCCACGCTGCTCGAGGAAACCTGCCGCGACCCGCAGGCCGAGGGGGCCGGGCGCCTCGCCGGCGAGCTCGTGGCGCTCGCCCGGCGGACCCTCGCCGCCCTCGCCGAGCCCGCGTCGGTCGGCTGATCGTTCTCAGTCCAGGACGAGATTCGCCGCCTTGATGACCTCGCCGAAGCGTGCGTACTGGTCCTTGCCGAACGCAGCGAACTCGGCGGCATTCTTCACCACGATCGGGATCTGCACGCGCGCCAGCCCCTCGCGCACCTGCGGGTTCGCCATGGTCGCGAGACAGGCGCGCTCGAACCGCGCGACGAGGTCCGGCGCCATCCCGGCCGGACCATAGATGCCGCTCCAGATCGAATAGACGTGGTCATGGCCGAGCTCGCGCATGGTCGGCGTGTCGGGGAAGTCGGGGCTGCGCGCCGCCGAGAAGATCGCGATCGGATGCAGGTCGTACTGGCGGATCAGGTTGCTCTGGTCGTTGAACAGCGTGACCGAGCCCTCGCCGAAGGCCTGCATGACCTGGCCCGAGCCGCGATACGGGATGTGGTTCATGCTGATCCCGGCGCCGCGCTCGAACGCCACCATCGAGATGTGCGGGATCGTTCCCGGGCCGGTCGAGGCGTAGGGGAAGGCGCCGGGCTCGGTCTTCGCCTTCGCGATCACGTCGGCGAGCGTCCGCAGCCCGGAGGTCTTCGGCGTCATCATGATCACCGGGCTGTCCAGCACCTGGCAGATCGGCGTGAAGTTCTCGATCGTGTAGCCGACATTGCGCCGAAGCTGCGGCTGGATCATCACCGGACCGACCGGGGTGATCAGGATGGTCTTGCCGTCGGGGCGCGCGCGCGCGACCTCGAGCGTGCCGATCGTTCCGGCCGCGCCGGTGACGTTCTTGATGATCACGGCCTCGCCGAGCGCCTCGGCGAACACGGGTTGCATGATCCGCCCGCTGATGTCGGTCGCGCCGCCGGCCGGCCAGGCGATCACCATGGTCACCTGCGCGGCTGCCGGCGCGGCGAGCAGCGATGCCGCAAGCGCGGCGGCGAACAGACGTCCCGGCATGATCGGTCTCCTCCCGTGGTTCGTTGGCGGCACCCTAGCCGGGGGGGCGGCAGCGGCGCAACGTTCCATCGCCCCGATCGGGAGTGATCGTTGGGGGGCGACGGCACCGCACCTTGCCGCGCGCGCGCGCCCGTGGAACACAGGCACGCGGGGAGAGGGAGACGCCATGACGCAACCGACCGGCGCAAGCGTGATCGCACAGATGCTCGCGGGCTACGGCGTCACCCACGTGTTCTTCGTCGATGCTGTGCTGCGCCGGACCCTGATCGAGCTTGAAGGGCTCGGCGTCCGCCGCGTGCTCGCGCACAGCGAGAAGGCCGCGGTGTACATGGCCGACGGCTATGCGCGCGCCTCGGGCCGTGTCGGCGTGTGCTTCGCGCAGAGCGTGGGCGCGGCCAATCTCGCCGCAGGGTTGCAGGATGCGTATCTGCACCGCGCACCGGTCGTGGCGATGACCGGCCGCAAGGCCGCGCAGGCGCGCAACGCGTATCAGGAGATCGCGCACGCGCCGCTGTTCGCCGCCGTCACCTCGTTCGCCGAGCGGGTCGATGCGCCGGACGATCTGCCGCGGCTGCTCCGCCAGGCCTTCCGCGCCGCGACGGGTCCCACGCCGCGGCCGGCGCATCTCGACCTGCTCGGCCTCCAGGCCGAGGGGATCGAGGTGCCGGAGATCGGCGCGGATGCGTCCGTGGAGCCGCGCCATGGCGCCGTGCCCGCGTTCCGCGCCCCGCCAGATCCGGGCGACCTCGCCGCCGCCTCCTCCGTACTCGCCTCGGCGAGGCGCGTCGTGATCGTCGCCGGCGCGGGCGCGACGCTGTCCGGCGCGGGCGAAGCGCTGCTCCGACTCGCGCGCCTGCTCGCCGCCCCGGTCGCGACCAGCCTCGGCGCGCGCGGGATCATCGACACCCGCGATCCCCTCTCGGTCGGCACGGTCGGCGGCTATGGCGCGCCGCCGGCGAACGAGATCGTGCACGCGGCCGACTGCGTGCTGGTGGTCGGCAGCCATCTTGGCGACCAGCCGACACTCGACTGGCGCGTGCCCGCGCCGGGCACGCGCATCGTGCAGATCGACGCCGATCCGGCCGAGATCGGCCGCAACTACGCGAACACGCTGCCCCTGCCGGCCGATCCGCGCACCGCACTGGAGGCGCTCGCCGAGATGTTCGCCGCCGCACCCCGAGGCGATGCCTTCACGCGCTGGGCCGCGGAGCGCGTCGCCGCGTGGCGCGCGGCGATGGCGCCCCGCTTCGCCTCCGACGCGGTGCCGATCCGGCCCGACCGGCTCTGCGCCGAGATCACCGCCGCCCTGCCGCGCGACGCGATCCTGGTCTCCGACACCGGCTATTCGGGGATCTGGACCGCGACCTGCATCGAGCTCGCGCCGCCGCAGAGCTATCTGCGCGCGGCCGGCTCGCTCGGCTGGTCGTTCCCGGCCGCGATCGGCGCCAAATGCGCCTGCCCCGACCGGACGGTGCTGTGCTTCTCCGGCGACGGCGCGATCTACTACCACCTGCCTGAACTCGAGACCGCGCGCCGGCTCGGCCTGCCGCTCGTGCTGGTGATCAACAACAACTCGGGCTTCGGCCAGGGCCTGCCGAACGTGCGCCGGCTCCAGGGCAACCGCCCCGGCAACGCCGAGGAGATCATCCGCTTCGGTCCGACCGATTTCGCGCGCGTCGCCGAGGCTTTCGGCGTGCGAGGCATCCGTGTCGAGCATCCTGCTGACATCGGACCGGCGCTGGCGGCGGCGGTCGACCATTCCGGGCCCGTGGTGGTGGATGTCGCCACCGACATCGAGACGCGCGCACCGGAACCCTGGAGTCCGGAGGAGCAACGATGATGCGGGTCGCGATCCTTGGTGCGGGCCTGATGGGTCATGCGCTCGCGCTGGTGCATGCGCTCGGCGGATGCCGCGTGCGGCTGACCGACACCCATGCGCCGACCCTCGCGGGCGCGCCCGGGCTGATCGCGAAGGCGCTCGCCACACTGCGCGAGGCCGGCGAGACCGATCGCGACGAGACCTGGCTTGCCTCTGTCGTGACCACGCACGCGGCTCTCGCCGAGACCGTCGCGGATGCCGAGCTGATCGTCGAGGCGATCACCGAGGACGCCGAGGCCAAGCGCTCGCTCTACGCGGCCCTCGATCCGCACGCGCCGCGCGATGCGATCCTCGCCTCCAACACCTCCTATCTCGACCCGTTCCCACTGATGCCCGAGGGGCGCCAGCACCGCGCGGCGATCGCGCACTGGTACACGCCGCCCTATCTGGTCGATCTGGTGGACGTGGTCGCGGGGCCGCGCTGCGACGCGGAGGTGCCGGTCCGCCTGCGCGCGCTCTATGCCGGCATGGGCAAGCACCCGATCGTGATGCGCAAGTTCGTGCCGGGCTTCATCGCCAACCGCATCCAGGCGGTGATGGCCATGGAGCTCTACACGCTGCTCGATGAGGGGGTTGCCGACGCCTCCGAGATCGACGCCGCGATCGTGCATGGGCTCAGTCTGCGCCTGCCGCTGCTCGGCCACTTCATGAAGGCCGACTTCACCGGCCTGCCTCTGGTGCAGAAGGCGCTCGCGGCGCGCATGGTGCCGCCGCCGCCGCCGATCACGCGTAGCGCGTCGCTCGACCGGCTGATCGCCGAGGGCGCCTCGGGCGTGATGGCGGGACGCGGCTTCTACGACTACGGCGGCACGAGCCCCGCCGCGCTGTTCGAGGAGCGCGATCGCAGGCTGATAGCGCTCAAGCGCGCGCTCAGGGAGATCGGGAGCATGATCCGATGACGATCGCGTTCGACGCCATGACGGCGCTGGTCACCGGCGGCGCCTCGGGGATCGGCCTCGCGACCGTCGAGCAGCTCGCGCGCCGCGGCTGCTTCGTGCTGCTCAACCACCTGCCGGACGATCCCGCCGGGCCGCGCGAGGCCGCGCGCCTGCTCGCCGAGGGTTACCGTGTCGGCACCGCGCCCGGCGACGTCTCGGTGCCGGGCGAGGCCGAGGCGATGGTCGAGGGGGCGATCGCCTCGCTCGGCCGGCTCGACATCCTGGTCAACAACGCCGGCACGCCGAACACGCGAGCGCCGATCCCCCCGCGCGACCTCGACGCCATGACCGAGGATTTCTGGGCAAGAATCCTGCACACCAACCTGATCGGCCCATTCCGCTGCACCCGCGCCGCCGCGGCCGCCCTGCGCGCGGCCAAGGGGTCGGTGGTGAACACTGCCTCGATCGCCGGGCTCGGTCATGTCGGGTCCTCGCTCGCCTACGGCGCCTCCAAGGCGGCGCTGATCAACATGACGATCAGCCTTGCCCGCGCGCTCGCGCCCGAGTGCCGCGTAAACGCAGTCGCGCCGGGCTCGGTCGCCACCCCCTGGCAGGCCGACTGGCCCGAAGAGCGCAAGCAGGCCGCAGCCGACCGGGCGCTGCTGAGGCGCCAGTGCACCGCCCAGGACATCGCCGATGCGATCGTCTTCCTCGCCACCACCCCCGCACCGATCACCGGCCAGACCCTGGTGGTCGATGCCGGGCTGACGCTCGGGTGATCCTGCCGCCCATTGCAACCGCGACAGCGGGGGGCTCATATAGCCCGGGCGGAGACAACCGCCTGCCGGGCTTCGCGCCCGCGGCACAACCGGAAACGGGAGAGTGCAGATGACCTGGGAAACCCCGGCGTTCGTCGAGATCAAGATGGACGCGGAGATCTCCAGCTATCAGGGCGAGTTCGGCGAGGACGACCGCGCCGAGTGATCCCGACGGCGGCCGCGGGCTCACCTGCGGCCGCCGCCTTCGCCGATGCTGATCCGCATCCTGGGCGCGGGGGCCGGTGGCGGCTTCCCACAGTGGAACTGTGGCTGCCCGAACTGCGACGGGCTGCGCCGCGGCACGATCCGTGCGAAGCCGCGCAGCCAGGTGACGGTCGCGCTCTCGGGCGACGCCGATCGCTGGGTGCTGCTGAACTGCGGCCCCGAGATCCGCGCCCAGATCGAGGCCTTCCCCGCGCTCTGGCCGCGCGCGCCGCGCCATTCGCCGATCGCGGCGATCGTGCTGACCTGCGGCGATCTCGACCACACCCTCGGCCTGCTCTCCCTGCGCGAGAGCCATCCGCTGACGGTGCTGGCGACCGAAACGGTGCGCGCCGGCTTCGTCGACGGCAATGCGCTCTACCGCACGCTCGAGCGCTTCCCCGGGCAGGTGACCTGGCGCCGGTTCGTTCCCGGGCTGGAGGCGCCGCTCGACGACCCCGACCCCGCGCGCGCCTCACTGTTTGCCACCCCCGTGCCGGTGCCGGGCAAGCCGCCGGTGCATCTCGAAGGCCGCGAACCCCAAAGCGAGGAGCAGGCGATTGGGCTGATCGTCCGCGACCGGTCCGGCCGTCGCCTCGCTGCTTTCCCCGGCGCCGGCGGCATCACGCCCGCGATGCGCGCGGTGATGGAGGGCGCCGACGCACTGCTGTTCGACGGCACGTTCTGGTCGGAGGACGAACTCGCGCGGCCGAAGCTGATGGACAAGCGCGCGGCCGACATGGCCCATCTGCCGATCGGCGGGCCGGAGGGTTCGCTCGCCCGGCTTGTGGACCTCGCCGTGACGCGCAAGCTGTTCGTGCACATCAACAACACCAACCCGATCCTGCGCGAGGACAGCGCGGAGCGGGCGAGGGTGGAGGCGGCCGGCTGGACGGTCGCCGAGGACGGGATGGAGATCGCCCTGTGAACGAACTGGCGCGCGCACCGTTGCCGAAGGACGCGTTCATCGACTGGCTGCGCCGCGAGGGCGCACGCCGCTACCACGACCATCATCCCGTGCACATCAGAATGCACGAGGGCACGCTCACCAAGGAGCAGCTCCAGGCCTGGGTCCTGAACCGCTTCTATTACCAGACGCGCATCCCCGTGAAGGACGCGATCATCGTCAGCCGCAGCGAGGAGGCTGGGTTCTCGCGCCAGTGGGTGCGCCGCATCCACGACCACATCGGCGAGACGGACGGCGACGGTGGCTTGGCGCTCTGGCTGCGCCTCGCCGAGGGCGTGGGCCTGGACCGCGACCGTGTCGCCACCTGCGCCGACGTGCTGCCGGGCGTGCGCTTCGCCTGCGATGCCTATGTGCAGCTCGTGCGCGAGCGCTCCTTCGTCGAGGCTGTCGCCTCCTCGCTCACCGAGTTCTTCGCCCCCGACCTGATGAGCCGGCGCATCGCCGCCTGGGAGAAGCACTACCCCTGGGTCAGCCCCGACATGCTCGCCTATTTCCGCTCGCGCGTGCCGCGCGCCCGCCGCGACAGCGAGGAGGCGATCGCCTACGTCGTCGCCCACGCCGACACCTATGCGATGCAGAAGAAATGCGTCCAGGCGCTGATCACCAAGACGCAGATCCTCTGGCACCTGCTCGACTGCGTCTGGCTCGCCCACTTCGCCGAGCCGCGCATGGCCCCGCCCGAATTCGCCGAGGCGCCGCCATGATCGCTCCCGAGAGCGTCGTCGCGCTCGCGCCCAAGGTGCGCCTGCGCGAGGACCGCATCAGCGGCAAGACCGTGCTGCTCGCGCCCGAACGCGGCCTCGAACTTAACGCCTCGGCCGTCGCGGTGCTGAGGGCGCTCGACGGCACGCGCACGGTGCGCGAGGTCGCCGCGTGCCTCGCCGCCACGCACAACGCACCGGCGGACCGGATCGAGACCGAGGCGATCGCGCTCCTCTCGGCGCTGGCCGACCGCGCGCTTGTCCGGGTCGCGCCATGACCGCGCCGCGCCCCTACACCCTGGTCGCCGAACTCACCTATCGCTGCCCGCTCCGCTGCGGCTACTGCTCCAACCCGATCGACTGGACGAAGCGTCACGACGCGCTCACGACCGAGGACTGGACCCGCGTGCTCACCGAGGCCGAAACGCTCGGCGTGATGCAGGTGACGCTCACCGGCGGTGAGCCGCTGCTGCGCGACGACCTCGCAGCGATCGTCGCGCGCGGACGGCGCCTCGACCTCTACCAGACGCTCATCACCTCTGGCCTGCCACTGACGCGCGACCGCCTCGCCGGCTTGCGCGACGCCGGGCTCGATGCCGTGCAGCTCTCCGTGCAGGACGCCAACGAGACGCGCTCCGACCGCATCGCCGGCACGCGCAGCTTCGCGCAGAAGCGCCAGGTCGCGTCCTGGGTGCGCGAACTGGGGCTGCCGCTGACGCTGAACGTCGTGCTCCACCGCGCCAACCTCGACCACGTGCCGGAGATCATCGCGCTGGCCGAATCCTGGGGCGCGGAACGGCTCGAACTCGCCAACACCCAGTATCTCGGCTGGGCGCTCGCCAATCGCGACTCGCTGCTGCCGACGCGCGAACAGATCGAGCGTGCCCGGATCGCCGCCGCCGAAGCGCGCGCCCGACTGAAGGGCCGCATTGAGGTGCTGTTCGTGCTGCCCGACTACTTCACCGGCAAGCCGAAGGCATGCATGGACGGCTGGGCACAGCGCTTCATCGTCGTCGGACCCGACGGCACGACACTGCCGTGTCACGCCGCGCATACCCTGCCGCTGGAATGGTGGAACGTGCGCGAGCACGCGCTCGGCGCAATCTGGCGCGACAACCCTGGCTTTAATGCGTATCGCGGCGAAGACTGGATGCCCGAACCGTGCCGCAGTTGCGACCGGCGCGCCGTGGACTTCGGCGGGTGCAGGTGCCAGGCGTTCGCGCTCACCGGCGATGCCGCGCGCACCGATCCCGCCTGTGTACTCGCGCCGGATCACGCGCTCGTCTCGGACGCCAAACCTGGTGAACCAAGAACCCAACACCGGCGAGGGGCTCCGCCCCCCGCGCCTCCCGCCAAGGGCCATTGGCCCTTGGAACCCGCTACACAGCGCGGCTGAGACGCGCCGACTCGCGACCCGCGATCGCGCCGAGTGCCACCGCGGTCAGCAGGCCGTTGCCGGAGAGATATCCCGCCGCGCGCGACCCCGAGAGCCCCGCCGCCGCACCGCCCGCCGCGAACAGATTCGGGAACACACCCCCGGACGCGCGCCTTACCCGTGCATCGTCGCGGATCGCCAACCCTCCCTGCGTGTGGAACAACGCGCCCGTGACGCGCACCGCGCAATAGGGCGGCACGAGCGGCGCCACCCCCGTCCAGTCGCGCCCGAACCGATCCGGCGCGCCACGCTCCGCCAGCGACGTCGCCAGCGCCGCCGCCGGCACCTTCATCGCCTCCGCCAGCGCCTCCACCGACCCGGCGCGCACCTCCGCCCCGGCCACCTCGGCCGCGCGGAAATCCTCGAACTGCCGCGCGATCCCCGCGATCCGCTCGTCGAACACGCCCCACGCGAACCCGCCAGGTTGCGCCAGCACACGCGCCGCCTGCTCGGAATACCCCTCCGACTCGTCGCTGAACCGTTCCCCCTGCGCATTCACCTGCACCCCGCCCTGCATCATCGCCGCCCAGGTGATCAGGATGCCGTGCGGATGCGCGACCGACCCATGCCCCTGATGCCCGGAGAGATGCGCGAGTTCCGCCCCCAGCGCCTCGCCCCACAGCACTGCCTCGCCGCGATTGCCGTCATGCCCGAACCACACCGCCTCGGCGAGCTCCGGAATATGCCGCCGCACCAGCGCACGGTTCCCCCCATAGCCGTTGCACGCCAGCACCAGCGCACGACAGCCGATCCGCTCCTCGCTGCCGTCCGGCCGGACCACGCCGATACCGCGCACCGTGCCGTCATCATCGATGAACAGCGTGCGCGCCACCGCCTCGGTCAGCACCGCGACACCCGCGCGCTCCACCGCCGCGCGCAGACGGTCGATCAGCTCCGCGCCGGAACGGCTCGCGAGCCCGTGCATCCGATGCGCCGAATGCCCGGGATAGAGGAAGTCCGTCACCACCGAGAACGAAAGCCCATGCGCATCCGCGAGCCATTCGAGCGTGCTCGCGATGCCGCGCGTCACCGCATCGAGCACCGCCTCGTCCACCTCGCCCTTCGCCTTGCGCCGGATATCGGCCGCGAAACGCTCGGCGTCGTCCTTGATCCCAGCGTCGCGCTGCCAGCGCGTACCGCCGGCGGGAATCAGCCCGGCCGAGAGCGCGGTCGAACCGCGCGGCACCGCGTCGCGCTCCACCACCACCGGCTCCGCGCCGGCCGCGGCCGCGGCCAGCGCCGCCACGATGCCCGCAGCACCACCGCCGATGATCAGCACCTCGGCCACGGCGCCGAAGGTGACCCCGTCCGCCGGCGCGACGGCGGCTTCGCTCATCCGAGCGCGTCCAGCGCCTCGGCGATCGTCGCGATGCGCGCCACCGGACGCAGCGCCTCCACCGCCACCTCGTGCGTGCGCGGATCGAACGCCGCACAGCCGTCAGTAAGCAGCGTACAGGGGAAGTCGCGCACTGCCGCGTCGCGCAGCGTCGAGGCCACACCGCCATTCGTCACGATCCCGGCCACCAGCAGCCGCTCGATGCCGGCCTTCCGCAACACCCACTCCAGCCGGCTCATGTAGAACGCGCTGTAGGCGACCTTCTCCACCGTCAGGTCCGCCGGCGCGAGTTCCTCCACCAGCGCCTGGCCCCAGGATCCGGGCGCGAAATCGCCCGCGCGCAGGAAGGGCCGGATCGCCCTCAGATGCGGCGAGATGAACGGCTCGCCACCCTTGCCAGGCACGAGCGTGAACAGCGTCGCGACCACCCAGCCGCCGCGGTCGCGCAGCCGCTGCGCGAGCGGTGCGAGCCGCGCCGGCAGTGCCGCGATCTCGGGCGCGGACTGACCGCCGCGCGCATAGGCGCCATTCGGGTGGATGAAGTCGTTCTGCAGGTCGCAGAGCAGCAGCGCGGTCGTCACGGGGTCGGTCATGCGCGTATGATCACCAGGTTGCCGAGACGATCGACCCGCGCGGTCAGCCCGGGATCGACCACGATCGTCGCATCCGCCTGTTCGAGGATCGCGGGACCGGCGATCTCCGCGCCCGCCGGCAGGTCGAGCCGCGACCAAACGGTTGCCTCGTGCGCAATGCCGTCGAACCACACGCGGCGTGACCCCCGCTCGGCCGCTGCGCGCGTGGCCGTCCCGGGCGGCGCGAGTGCAGCGAGATCGAGCCGCGGGCGCATGCCGATCGCGATCGTGCGGACATTGGCGATGCGGATCGGGATCTCCGGCAGCAGGCGCGAGAAGGCGGTGGTGTAGGCGGCCTCGAACGACGAGCGGATGGCATCCGCGTCCACGCCGGCCGTGCCGCCCGCGAGCCGGAATGGCAACGGCACGGCGACGGTATGTGTCTGCCCAACGTAGTGCATGTCGGCCTCGAACCGCACCTCAACGCCCTCGATCGGCAGCCCGCCGCGCTCGATCACGCCGCGCGCCTCCTCGCCGGCGGCGACCAGCCGCGCATCCAGCGCCGCGGCGTCGAGGCCCGCGAGCAGCAGGTTCACCGTCTGCACCTGATCGTGGCGTAGATCGGCCAGCACGCAGCCAAGCGCCGAGGTCACGCCCGGGAAGCGCGGCACCACCGTCGCCTTCAGCCCGACCTCGCGCATCAAGGCACCCGCGTGCAGCGCGCCGCCGCCGCCGAACGGCATCAGCGCGAAGCGCGTCGGATCGTGGCCGCGCTCGATCGACAGCAGCCGGATCGCGCCCGCCATCTTCGCGTTCGCGACGCGCACGATCGCATCCGCCGCCGCCAGCGCGTCGAGCCCGAGCTTGGCGCCGATCTGCCGTGCGATCGCGTCCGTCGCCGCCTCGATATCGAGACGCGCAAGCGCGCCGCCGATTGGGCGCTCGGCATTGATGCGCCCGAGCACCACGTTCGCATCCGTCAGCGTCGGGCGGTCGTTGCCAGCGCCGTAGCAGACCGGCCCGGGCACCGAGCCGGCACTTTCGGGGCCCACCTGCAGCAGGCCCCCGGCATCGACCTGCGCGATCGAGCCGCCGCCCGCGCCGATCGTCGTGATCTCCACCATCGGCGTGCGGATGACGAGGCCGAAATCGATCGCCGCCTGCGGCGCGAAGGCCGGCTGGCCGTTCGCCACCAGCGAGACGTCGAAGCTCGTGCCGCCGAGATCGCCGGTGATCACGTCCGGAAAGCCTGCCGCGCGCGCGATCGCCGCGGCCGCGATCACACCGGCCGCCGGGCCGGATAGCGCCGTGCGCACCGGCAGGCTGCGCGCCATCACGGTGTTCATCACGCCGCCGTTCGACTGCACGATGTGGAACTTGCCGGCGAACCCGCCCTGGTCGAGCGCGGCTTCGAGCCGGCCGAGATACGCACCCACCACCGGCTGCAGATAAGCGTTCAGCGCCGTCGTGCTGGTGCGCTCGAACTCGCGGATCTCGGGCAGGATGTCGGCAGAGCAGCAGAGATGCCCCTCCGGCCAGAGCGTGCGCAGCGCCGCCATCGCCGCGCGCTCGTTCGCCGGGTTGGCGTAGGCGTTGATGAAGGCGACCGCGATCGCCTCCACGCCGCACGCGCGCAAGGCCCGTCCCGCCTCCGCCACCTGCGCCGGATCGACCGGCAGCAGTATCGTGCCGTCGGCGCGCGTGCGCTCGTCCACCTCGACCCTGAGGTCGCGATCCACCACCGGCTCGAAATCGCCCCAGAGGCCCCAGGTGCGGCGGCGGTCGCGGCGTCGCATCTCCAGCACATCGCGGAAGCCGCGCGTCGCGATCAGCCCGATGCGGGCACCCTTGCGCTCGAGCAGAGCATTGGTGCCGACCGTCGTGCCGTGCACCACCGCGGCGAGCCCGGCCACACCGCCGACCGCGTTCAGCCCGTCGAGGAACCCGGCCGCCTCGTCGCCGCGCCGCGATGGTACCTTACTAGTACGGAACGTGCCGCTCTCCGGATCGAGCGTGAACAGGTCGGTGAAGGTACCGCCGACATCCACCCCGACGATCGCGCTCATGCCACGCCGCCCTTGCGCAGCGCCTCGGTCGCCGCCGTCTCGACAGTGCCATCAGCGTTCACCACGACGGCGTAGTCGCGCCGCGCGGCCTCGGTCGTGACGTATCCGAGCCGCACGTCGCGCGCCACGCGGGCGGGATCGCGCGCGCACGCCTCGCCCCAGCCGCCGCCGCCCGGCGTCTCCAGCCGCACCCGCGCGCCGTCCTGCAGCCGCACACCGAACACCTTCGAAACCATCGGCGGCTGCTCCCAGCCGGACTCCGTCTCGTAGCTGAACCGGTTGGGTGCCGCGTCGCCGCCGCCGTTCACACCGAAGGGCGGGAAGCGGCCGCGCTCACCCAGCAGGAACGCCTCCGCGCCGCGCGGATCATCGACCGCGATTTCGTAGATCGCACCCAAGCCGCCGCGATGCAGCCCCGGCCCGCCGCTGTCGGGGCGCAGCGCCCATTGCGTGAAGCGCACAGGGTACGCGGCCTCCAGGATCTCGAGCGGCGGAATGGTCGCGGTGCTGATCGGGTTGTTGCCATGGTTCAGCCCATCGGTCTCCGGGTTGCCGCCGAGGCCGCCGCCGAAAAAGCAGAACATCACCCAGCGCGCCGCCGCCTCGCGCCAGCCGCTGATCGAGAGCGCGTTGATGGTCGCGAACGGCCCCGCGGTGGCGCGTTCGGGCGCGGCCTGGCCGAAGGCGCGGAACACCGTGTCGATCACGCGCAGGATCGTTTCGGTGTAGCCAGCCACCGGCTTCGGCGCGTTCGCCGCCAGGATCGACCCCTCCGGGACGACAAAGCGGATCGGCGCGAGGCAGCCGCCATTCGCCGGCACCTCCGGGAACAGGTGCTTCAGCGCTACGTAGCAGCAGGCGATCGTGGTCGCGCGGCTGATGTTCAGCGGCCCGGCGCAGGCGGGCGCAGAGCCGGTGAAGTCGAGCGTCATCGCATCGCCGTTGATCGTCATGGCGAGGCGGATCGGCAGTGGCGCATCGACGATGCCGTCGTTGTCGAGGAAGTCCTCCGCCGCGTAGGTGCCGTCCGGCAGGCGGGCGAGCTCGCTCCGCATCAGCGCCTCGGCGCGTGCGGTCAGCGCGGCGAGCGCCTCCGCCACTACATCCTCACCGGTCTCGTCGAGCAACGCGGTGAGCCGCCGCTCGCCGAGATCGAGCGCGTTGATCTGCCCGTTCAGGTCGCCCCAGTTCGACAGCGGCACGCGCGTGTTCGCCTGCAGGATCGCCACGATCGCCGGATCGACCACGCCGTCGCGCATCAGCCGCACGGGCGGGATGCGCACGCCTTCCTGGTGCGAGTCGGTGGCGCGCGGGTTGTAGCCGCCCGGCACGTTGCCGCCGATGTCGAGCCAGTGCCCGACCGAGGCGATCCAGCAGAACAGACGCCCCTGACGGAACACCGGGCGCACCAGGCGGAAGTCGTTCAGATGCGTCCCACCGTCATACGGATCGTTGAAGATCCAGGTCTCGCCCGGACGCGCGCCGCCCTCCTTCGCCACCGCCGCGATCACCGCCCGCACCGCGAAGGCGGTCGCGCCGACGAAGATCGGCAGCCCGGCATTGCCCTGCACCAGCGTCTCGCCCGTCTCGGCGTGGTAGAGACCGTGCGAGAGGTCGCGCGCCTCGGCGATGATCGGGTTGAAGGCCGAGCGCGCCAGCGTCGCGTCCATCTCGTCGGCGATCTGTTCGAGCCGACCCTTCAGTACCGCGAGGGTGACGGGGTCGAGGCTCATGCGTCGTACTTCTTGCCAAGCGCCAGCATCTCGGGCGTGCCGATGAGGTCGTTCAGCCCGGCGAGGTCGAGCATGCGGTCGCGGAACGGCTCGGTGGTGCGCGCGCTTGCGAGCGAGGCGTAGTAGTCGCGCGCGGTGCGGGCGAGCGCACGCACGATGCCGCCGGGGAAGATGACGATGCGGAAGCCGATCGCCTCCAGCTCCGGCGCTGACAGCACCGGCGTCCTGCCGCCCTCGACCATGTTGGCGAGCAGCGGCCGCGTGCCCCCGAGCGCAGCGGTGACGCGGGCAAGATCCTCGCGCGTGCGCGGCGCCTCGACGAACAGCGCATCCGCGCCGGCCTCGGCATAGGCATGAGCGCGCTGCACCGCCGCCTCCAGCCCCTCGATCGCCACCGCATCGGTGCGCGCGAGGATCAGCGTCGCGGCACTGCGGCGCGCGTCCACGGCGGCGCGGATCTTGCCCACCATCTCGGCCATCGGGATCACGCCCTTGCCGTCGAGATGGCCGCAGCGCTTGGGGAAGGTCTGGTCCTCGAGCTGGATCATCGCCGCACCGGCACGTTCGAAGGCGCGCACCGTGCGCTGCACGTTCAGCGCATTGCCGTAGCCCGTGTCGGCATCGACGATCAGCGGGGTGGGCACACGGTCGGCGATGCGCGCGACATGATCCGCGACCTCGGTCATCGATACGAGGCCGATATCTGGCCGGCCGAGCCGCGTGTACGCGATCGCCGCACCGGAGACGTAGAGCGCCTCGAATCCGGCATCCGCCGCGATCGCAGCCGTGAGCGCGTCGTACACGCCGGGGGCGAGCACGATGCGCGACTCTGAGAGGCGCGCTCTCAGTCCCATCGTCATCCTTCCAGACTCGCGACGAATGCGCGAACATCCGGCGCCGTGTCGATCGTCTCGACCGCCTGGCGAATTGCCGCCGCGCCGTCCGCGCCCCAGGCGGGGGCAGCGAGTACGCTGAACTTGGCGACAACCTCCTGCGGCGGGTAGGGCGTCTCGGTGTCGCCGCGATTGGTCGTCACCTCGCGCTGCACGCGCTGTCCGTCGCGCAGGGCGAGCGTGACGCGCGCCGGGCGCAGTCCGGGCAGGGCGGCGGTATGCGCGGGGTCCTCGCGCACGGTCACGCGCGCGGCGAGGGCCCGCGTCACCGCGTCCACGCGCGCCGGCTCACGGAACGACGCGACGCCGGTGCTGCCGGTGACGATCAGCGTCGCCAGCGCGAAGGGCAGCGAGAACTTCGCCGCCAGCATGTTGCGCGGGGACGGATCGTCGAGCTGCGCGGCCCAGACATAGGTGTCCACCTCCAGCGCGGCGACGTCGCCGGGCGCGACCGGCCCCGTCTCGGCCAGGATCGCGCCGAGCGCATCCAGCGCGCCGTGGGTGTAGCGGCAGGCGGCATGGCGCTTGAAGTAGTTGCGCGCGATCTCCCAGCGCGACCCGAGCTCGCGCGTCATCTCGTCCGGCCGGAAGTCGTCGGCCGACACGGTGCCGAACACGGTCGCGACCCCGTCAGGCTCGCCGACAAAACCCGAGTCGACCAGCTCGACGGCGACGAGGCCGAGCTGGTTCGACGCCCCGGCATAGGTGTTCCGCACCGTCCCACCCTGGAGCATGGTGCGCCGGCTGGTCGCGAGCCCGAGGGTGGAGGCGACGTTGATCGTCTCGCGCATCGTTCCGGCATCCGCGCCCGCGAGTGCTGCGGCGGCCACCGCGGCGCCGACCGTGCCCCAGGTGCCGTGCGGGTGCATGGTCACGCGCAGCGTGGAGGCGATGCCGATGCGCGCGCCGATCTCGTAGCCGAGGGCGAGCGCGCGGATCAGCGCGCGCCCCGAGGCGCCGCGCCGGTCGGCCTCGGCGAGGGCGGCCGGCACGACATGGATCGCGGGATGGCCGCGGCAGTACTGGTTGCCCTCGTCGAGCTCCAGCATCGTGCCGGCGGTGCCGTTCAGGAACGCCGCGACAGGCAGCGCAAGCCGCGCGCGTCCGCCGATCACCGCCGTCGTCATCCCGCCCGTCCCGTGCAGGTCGGCCATGCGGCGCGTCAGCGCCACCATCTCCGGCTCCTGCGCGCCGGCGGCGATCGCGCCGATCGTGTCGAGCAGCACCAGCCGCGCATGCGCGACCACCGCGGCGGGGATGTCCTCGAAGCGCAGCCCGGCGGCGAAGCGCGACCATTCGACGAGCCAGGCGTCGTCGACCGTGAGTTGGCTGGCGCGGATCACATTCATCGCGTGCTAGAGCCCGAGATAGGCCCTCTCCAGATCGGGGTTGCGCGCAAGCTCGGCGGCCGCGCCCTGCATCACCACCGCACCGTTCTCCAGCACATAGGCGCGCGCGGCAAGGGCGAGCGACTGCACGACGTTCTGCTCCACCAACATCACCGCGAGCCCCTCGGCGGCGATGCGGGCGATCAGCGCGAACAGCTCCTCGACCAGCAGCGGCGAGAGGCCGAGCGAGGGTTCGTCCAGGATCAGCAGCCGCGGCTCGGCCATCAGTCCGCGCCCGATCGCCAGCATCTGCTGCTCGCCGCCCGAGAGCGTGCCGGCGAGTTGGGATATGCGTTCGCGGAGACGCGGGAAGATCGTGAAGACGCGGTCGAGATTGGCCGCGCGGCTGGCGCGCGCGCGCGCATAGGCGCCGAGCTCCAGGTTCTCGCGCACGGTCAGGTTGGGGAAGATCCGCCGCCCCTCGGGCACGTGGATCAGGCCCGCGCGCACGATGGCCGGCGGCGCCGCACGCTCGATCCGCGCACCCTCGAAGGTGATCGTGCCGGCGCTCGCGCGCACCAGGCCCGAGATCGCGTTGTTCAGCGTGGTCTTGCCGACGCCGTTCGCGCCCAGCACCGCGACTATCTCGCCGGCCGCGACCTCGAGCGTCACACCGCGCAGCACCGGCACCCCGCCATAGCCGGCGACCACGGTCTCGACGCGCAGCATCGGCTCAGCCAACGCCCTGCGTCCGCAGCATGCGCTCGGCCGCACCGTGGCCGAGATACGCCTCGACCACCCTTGGATCGCGCGCGACCTCGGCCGGCGTGCCCTCGGCGATCAGGCGTCCTTGCGCGATCACGTGCACGCGGTCGCAGAGGTTCATCACCGCCTGCATCACGTGCTCGACGATCAGGATGGTGATGCCGTCGTCGCGGATGCGGCGGATCACCGGGATCATGTCGCGGATCTCGGACGGGTTGAGACCGGCGAGCACCTCGTCGAGCAGCAGCAGCGTCGGTGCGGTCGCGAGCGCGCGGGCGAGTTCCAGCCGCTTGCGTCCCGCCACCGTCAGCGCGCGGGCCTGCTGGTCGAGCATCCGCGCGAGCCCGACACGCTCGGCCACCGCGCCGGCGGCGGCGAGCGCCTCATCGCGCGCGGCATGGCGCAGATAGGCGCCGACAGCGATGTTCTCGCGCACGGACAGTCCGGCGAAGGGCTGCACCACCTGGAAGGTGCGCGCGATCCCGCGTTCCGCGCGCGCATGCACGGGCACGTCGGTGATGTCCTCGCCGCGATAGCGCACACGGCCCGCGGTCGGGGCGAGGAAGCCGGAGATCACCGCGAACAGCGTGGTCTTGCCCGCGCCGTTCGGGCCGATCAGCCCGGTGATCGCGCCAACGGGCACGGCCATGGAAGCATCGTCCACCGCGGTCAGCCCGCCGAACCGCATGGTCACGCGCTCGACCTCCAGGAGCGGGCTCATGCCCGCTCGCCCGCGTCCTGGTTCGCCGGCGCCGCGCCGGCCGCGAGCCGGGCGAGGATGGCGCGGCGAGTCGGGTCGGCAAGCGTGGCCAAGGTGGCGTCGAGCCGGTCGGCGGACATTCGATACCCAAACAGTTGTGCAGCTGCATGGCAATGGTGAGCGAGCGTCGCGCGTCACGGCGTTCCCCGGATTGGTCCTGGCCAATCGTAACAATTCCGCGCTAGCCTCGGCGCGAACGTTGGAGGAAGGCGATGGGAGACGTCCGATACGTCAAGGGCTGCTGCCCGCTCGATTGCCAGGACACCTGCGCCTGGGTTGCCGAGGTCGCGGACGGGCGCGTGGTCGCGGTGCGCGGCGCGAAGGACCATCCGTTCACCCGGGGCGTGCTCTGCGCCAAGGTGAACGACTACGAGGCCCGCGCCTACGCGCCCGACCGGCTGCTGCATCCGTTGCGCCGAGCGGGTCCCAAAGGCGAAGGGCGGTTCGAGCGCATTTCCTGGGATGCTGCCCTCGACCTGATCGCTGAACGCTTCGGTCTGATCATCGCCCGCTACGGCGCCGAGGCGCTGCTGCCGCACAACTACCTGGGCACGATGGGCGTCGTGCAGCGCCGCGCGCTCTTGCGGATCTTCCACGCGCTCGGCACGAGCCGCATGCATGGCCACATCTGCTCGGTCGCCGCGATCGCCTCGGCCGGCGCGGGCTGGCCGCTCGGCTTCGACCCCGAGGACATGGCGGAGAGCCGGCTGGTTCTGCTCTGGGGTCTCAATGCGCTGTCCACCTGCCACCACCACTGGCACTTCATCCAGGAGGCGAAGGCGCGCCACGGCGCGCGCGTGATCGCGCTCGATCCGATGTGCACCCGCACCGCGCGCCAGTGCGACGAGCACATCCAGCTTCGCCCCGGCTCGGACGCGGTGCTGGCGGCGGCGATGGCGCGCGTGATGCTGGAGGAGGGACTCGCCGATCTCGACTTCGCGCGCGCGGCCGCCGCCGATCTCGATGCGCTGCCGGAGCGGGTGGCGCCGTGGACGCCCGAGCGCGCAGCCGCGGTCTGCGGCATCGACGCGGCGACGATCCTCCGCCTCGCGCGCGACTTCGCCGCGGCGCGCCCGGCGGTGATCCGCGCCGGCGTCGGGCCGCAGCAGAGCCTCGCCGGCGACGCCTTCGTGCGCGGCATCGGCACGCTCGCGGTGCTGGCGGGACACTGGCGCCAGCGCGGCGGTGGCGTGCTGATCATCGCCACGCCGACGCTCGACAGCGCACGCGTCGACCGCGCCGACCTGATCCCCGCCGGGACCACTCCGCGCAGCCTCGACATGGCGCATCTCGGCGAGCAGCTCACGGCGCTCGATCCGCCGATCAGGGGGCTGATGATCTGGGGCACCAACCCGGCCGTGGTCCAGCCCGATGCGGGGCGCGTGCGCGCAGGGCTTGCGCGCCAGGATCTGTTCACGGTGGTGCTGGAGCATTTCCTGACCGACACCGCGCGCCATGCCGACCTCGTGCTGCCCTCGACGACGCAGCTCGAGCATTTCGATCTGCTCGGCGCCTGGGGCCACCACTACGTGACGATCAACCTGCCGGCGATCGCGCCGCTCGGCGAGGCGAAGCCGCATGCCGAGGTGATGCGCCTGCTGGCTCCGCGTCTCGGGCTCGACCATCCGGCGTTCCGGGAGACCGACGAGGAGATCGCCGCGACCGCGCTGCCGCCCGGGCTCGATCTCGCGACGCTCAAGCGCGCGGGCTGGGCGAAGACCGGCAAGCCGCCGCCACGGCTCGACGACGGGCGGCTGCGTCTCGCGGGAGAGATTCCGGTGCCGGAGGAGCCACGCGACGGGGCGCTGCGCCTGCTCACGCCGAAGGCGCATTTCTTCCTGAACTCGTCCTTCGCCAACATGCCGCGCCAGCGCCATGGCGAAGCCCGGCCGACGCTGCACATGGCGCCATCGGACGCGGTCGCACGCGGACTCCCGGACGGGGCGCGAGTGGTGCTGCGCAACGAGCGCGGCGCGATCCCGGCGACGCTGCGCGTCAGCGACACGATGCTGCCCGGCGTGGTCGCGCTGCCCGGCAAATGGTGGAGCACGGAGGGCGAGGAGGGCGCGGTCGCGAACCTGCTGTCGCCGTCGGCCTGGTCGCCCGGCGGGCAGCCAGCCTACAACGACACCTTCGTTGCGGTGTCCGCCAGCTAGGGCGTGACCGGATCAAGTTGGTGCGTATCCGGTACGGCGAGTATTGGTGGCGCATTCGGTGGAGTTGAATTGATCGAGCGATGAGCCGATGCGGTTCCAGACCGATGGTCGGCCTTGCGCAACAGGGTCCGGCACTGGTGGCGTTCCAACGTGCGCGCTCGCGCAGCGCGGCGCGCAGTCCCCGCAGGGTGAAATGCGCTGCCGCCGCGATCCGCGCCAGCGGCCGGGCCACCGCCCGGCACCACTGCCCGCCCGGCCACAGGGCCAACCGCACGGTGACGCAAGTGCAGCGAACAGGGACGCATCATCGGCCGACCACCTCCCATCCAGCCAGAAGCTGGAATCACCCTCCCAGCCAAAACCGACTCCCCAGGGTCAGTCAGCGACCGGCATTCACAAACTCAGGCGACGAGGTCCCGGAACGGCGCCACGCTCGCGCTTTCGGGAAACACCGCGCCATCGAGCGCGGCGCGCGGCACGCCGAGATGCCCCGCCAGCAGCGCCTTCGCGACCGCGCGCAGGTCGGTGGTCGGGCGGAGGTCACGCCGCTCGAACAGCGCGTCCTCGCTGAGGCCCGGCCAGTCGCCGAGCACGCGCCCGCCGGCGATCCGACCGCCCAGCGCGAAGGCGACGCCGCCGGTGCCATGGTCGGTGCCGAGCGTGCCGTTCACCCGCGCGGTGCGGCCGAACTCGGTCATCACCAGCACCGCGGTCTCGCGCCACGCAGCGCCGAGCCCCTGACGCAGCGCGGCGATCCCGCCGTCCAGCGTGCTCAGCGCCGCAGCCAGACGCTGCGGCTGGAAGGCGTGGGTGTCGAAGCCGCCGGTTTCGAGCGCGGCCACGCGTGGCCCGTCGGGTGCCGCAAGCAGCCGTCCGGCGGCTTCGGCGAGGGCGACGAAGGCGGCACGTTCCCCCGGCAGGTTCGCCATCGGCCCGTGATCCGATCCCATCGCGCCGGCGGCGAAGCGTCGTCCGGCCTGCCCCTCGCGCACCACCGGCCCAAGCAGGGGGTCGCGCGCGTAGAGCGCGGCGAGCCGGTCCATGGTCTCGCGCGAGACCTCGGGCTGGCGCGCCGTGGCGTAGCTCGTGACCGCGGCCGGTCCCTTCAGCACCAGCGGCACGGTCTGGCCGGTGGCAAGCGCATGGCGCGACCGTCCCCGGACCGGACCCAGATCGGCGGGCCACAGCGTGGCGACGGCCCGGTTCAGCCAGCCATCGGCGAGCCGCTGCTCGGCGCCCGATTCCATCGCATCCTGGGCATCGAAATGGCTGCGCGAACGGTAGGGTCCGGCGACCGCGTGTACGATCGCCGCCTCGCCGTGGCGGTAGAGCGCATGCACCGCGGCGAGCGCCGGATGCAGCCCGAACCGTCCGCCGAGATCGAGCAGCCCGTCCTCGCTGCCCGGCTCGGCGAGCGCGATCCCCTGGCGGAGCACCGCATGGGCCGGATCGGCGTAGGGCACCACGGCGCCGAGCCCGTCCAGCCCACCGCGCAAGATCACGACGACGAAACGGCGCTCGCCAGGAGCATCGCCGAACGCAGCGCGATGGCCGAAGGCGGCCAGCGCGCCGAGACCGAGCAGCACGCCGCGACGGGTGAAGCGCATGGTCACCTCCTCTGGAAGCCGGGCGCCGCCAGCACCAGCAGCACGCCCTCGCGCACGGTCGGCGCGCCGACCACGGCCCGCATGGTCGCGGCATCGGCGAGCGGGCCGAGCGTCTCGTCCAGCAGCAGGCGCGGGTCGGGCGGTGTCGCGAGCCGGGCCGCGACGACGCCCGCCCAGTCGATCCGGCGCAGGATCGCCTCGGGCGCCGCCCAGGCCTCGGCGACGTCCGGCCAGCCGTCAGGCGCGGGGGCGGCGAACAGAGACTGGCCGAGCGCGGCATGCGCGTCCACACGCGCGCGCGGCGGCAGTGGAGCGCCGGTCGCGCGCAGCACCGCGATGACGTACTCGGTCGGGGTGCGCAGCTTGCCGAGCGGGATGGCCCAGGGCTCGGGGCGCGCGATCAGGGTGCGCATCGCCGCGCCGAGATGGCCGTCGGTCTCGGCGAGGCGGCGCGCCACCGCCGCGACCGCCGGTTCCGGCGGCTGATCGGCGACGAAATGGCGCACCAGCTTGGTCGCGAGGAACCGGTAGGTCGCGGGGTGGCGCGCGAGCATGGTCAGCGCCTCGATGCCGGCCAGCTCGCCCTCGGCGAACACCCGCCCGAGCAGGGTCTTGGGTCCGGGCTCGTGCGTGCGCGGCCGGAACACGAAGGGGGCGGGGTCGGGCGTGCCGGTACCCCAGCCGGTGAGGATCGCGGCGAGGGCGGTCACGTCCGCCTGGCTGTAGCCTCCCGCCGGCGAGAGCGTGTGCAGCTCCAGGATCTCGCGCGCGAGGTTCTCGTTCAGCCCCCGCTGGCGCCGCTGCCCGGAAGGCGAGTTCGGTCCGATCGAGGCCGCGTTGTCGAGATAGCGCAGCATCGCCGGATGGCGGATCGCTGCGAGCAGCAGGTCGCGGAACGGCCCCAGCACATGCGGGCGTACCGCGCGCAGGTGGTGGTCGGCGACCATCGCGGCGGTGTTGCCGCCACGCCGGCTGACCGTCAGGTGGTTCGACCAGAACAGCGCGAGATGCTCGACCAGGGGCGCCTCGGTCGTGCACCAATGCCCGGTCAGCGCGGTCATCGCGGCGCGGTAGGACATCTCGATCGGGTTCGGTGTGCCGGGCGGGCGGCGATTGCGCTGCGCGTCGAGGGTGATCTGGAGCGCAGCGGCCGCATCGGGCACGGCCGCGTCGAGCGCGGCAGGCGGGGCCGGCACGGACTCGAGCTGCGCGGCAAGCCAGCCGCGAGGATCGGCGCCGAGTGCTGCGAGTTCGGCCGGCGCGGGGCCGAGTCCGAAGCGGATCGCGGCGATCGCGGCGTCGCGGCGGGACATGGCGGCAGCGTACCGCGCCGCTTCGGGCAGGACGATGGCAGCGGCATGACGAAGCGTTACGGCACGCTCAACTCCGTCGCACCGGCTTCAGCCGTCGTGCGGCGGGCGGCACGGGGCCGCCTCCGGCGCGTGGCCGCCCCATCAGCCTCGCGCGGGCTCCTCCCCACAACGGTCGAGCCGTGCTGGTCCGGGCATCAATGCCAGGTGCCGGTCGGCCACACGACCTCGTTGTTGAGGTAGTACTCGTCGCGTGGAAAGAGGTCGGTGTTCACCTCGCCGCCGAGCCGCGGCGTGTCAGGGGTCCAGACCACAGGCGGGTCGGCGAACATCTGAGCGAACTCGGCCGGATTCACCTGCGCCCGTGCGGCCCAGGCGCGGAATGCCGGGCTGTCGAGCCGCGCCAGCACCGCCTCACGGTCCCACGGGATAGCCGATTTCGATCCCACCAGCACCGAGAGCGGACGCAGCAGCACCGCGTGCGGGAACACCGAGACGAAGCTCTCGACCACCCGCCTGGTCGGCGCCCACTGCACGAACAGCCCGTCGGGCTTGAGGTGGTCGCGCACCAGGCGCAGGAACTCGACCGAGTAGAGCATGCCGCTGTGCGAGGTCTGCGGCAGGATCGCGTCCGCCTCGACCACGTCCCAGCGCCGGTTGGAGACGAAGATCTCGCGCCGTCCGTCGCCCACCGCCAGCTCGAAGCGCGGATCGCGCGCGAGCCAGGCCGGCGCGCTGTCCGGGTAGAGCGCCGCGTAGTCGCGGATCACCCGATAGACCGGCTGGATCAGCTCGATCGCGCGCACGTTGCGCGTCTCGGGGTTCCAGCCCGCCGCATAGGGCGTGCCGCCGGAGCCCACGCCGACCACCATCACCTCGCGCGGCGCGGGGTGGATGGCGGGGCCGAGCGCGCCGAGCAGCACGTGATGCGGCCAGAACGGCACGCGGCTCTGGGTGTGGCCGGTGATGAACATCGGCCCTGCACCGTCCTTCAGCCGCAGCACCGCCACGCCCGAGCGGTCCTCGGCGACCAGGGCGCGCTGGCCGTCCTCGACCGCATGGATGCGCGCCCACCACGCGGTGTTGCCGGGAAACACGGCGATCGCGGCGAGCATCGCGGCAGCGAGGGCGAAGGCCGGGGTATCGCGTCGCCCCTCGCGGGCGAGCCGCCAGAGCCACCAGGCGAGCATCGCCAGCGCGAGCCCGAGCAGCGCCGCCGCCGTGCCCGAGGTGCCGAGCAGGTGCAGCAGCACGAGGCCGCAGACCAGGCTGCCGGCGGCATTGCCGATGATGTTGCCGAGCTGGACGATGCCGACCCGGAACCCGACGGAGGCCATGTCGCGCTGCACCGCCCGCTGCACCACCGGGAAGCTCATGCCGAGCAGGAAGGCCGGCGCGCCGATCAGCACCACCGAGAGCAGCGCGAGCCAGCCAAGCGCGGGCAGGGTGGTGCGGAACGAGTCCATCCCCATCACGGCGGCGAAGGGCGGCCAGGGATAGAGCAGCCAGAGGGCGAGCAGTGTGGCGGCGGCAGACAGCCCGGCCCAGGCCTGAAGCAGGATGAAGGCGCGGCGCACATCGGCGATCCGCTGCACCCAGCGCGCGCCATAGAGCATCCCGGCGGCATCCGCGACCAGGAACACGCCGAGGATCAGCGGAAAGGCATAGGCCGAACCCTGCCCGGCGATGCCGAGCACGCGCACCCAGAGGATCTCCAGGGCGACGATCAGGAAGCCCGAGAGGAACACCAGCAGCGTCCAGGCCGGCAGGCCGAGCGCGCCCCTCTGCGCCGCCGGCACATCGGCCCGGACCGCGGCGGCGGGCGCCGGAGTGTCGGGCAGGCGCGAACGCACCGCGAGCGCGGCCGCGCCGGCCAGCAGGTTCAGCACCGCGCCAAGTTGGAGCGAGGCCTCGAAGCCGATCGCGCCGACGATCAGGAACCCGCCGATGAGTGTGCCGGCGGCAGCGCCGAGGGTGTTCACGCCGTACAGCAGGCCGATCCGGCTCGCCGCGGTCTCGATCCGCGCCACCACCGCCTTGGCCAGCACCGGCAGCGACAGCCCCATCAGGAAGGTCGGCACCAGCAGGCCGGCGAAGCAGATGCCGAACACCTCCCACCGTCCGGTGAGCAGCGGGCCGAGCCGCTCCACCACCAGGTCGTAGAGGAACGGGCGCGAGAGCAGCGCGAAGCCGGCGATTCCGGCCTCGATCAGCGCGAAGGCGAGTGCCGCGC
Source organism: Elioraea sp. (assembly GCF_051860475.1). NCBI lineage: Bacteria > Pseudomonadati > Pseudomonadota > Alphaproteobacteria > Acetobacterales > Elioraeaceae > Elioraea > Elioraea sp. Next base: position 39,672 of record NZ_JBHYDW010000020.1, read on the forward strand.
GGCGCGGCGCCATGCGGTCCGCGACCAGCCCGGCCACCAGTGAGCCGAGCCCGAGCCCAAGCAGGAACGCGCCCACCACCAGCGCGGCCGTGACCGCGTCGGAGCCCGCGAACAGCCCCAGCATGCGCTGCCAGATCACCTGGTAGAGCAGGGCGGCGAAACCGGAGGCGAAGAACGCCCCGCCCATGACCCAGACCACCACGCGCTCGTCCGCCCGCGCGCGCACGACGCTCCCCGGCACCCCGTGCATGACCTCCCCCTTGGCCCCCTCCCGGCCGACGTGTGATCCTGGAGGCTTCATGACGGCACACCGTGTCGGAATCACGGCACCGTGAGGACCGCAGGAGTCGTCGCCGGCCATGCCTGACCCTCTCCGCCTCGCCGTCGTCGGCGCGGGGCATTTCGGCCGCTACCACGTGCTCAAGGCCGCCGCCGAGCCACGCGTCACCCTCGTCGGGGTGATGGACCACGACCCGGACAAGGCCGTGCGCGTGGCCGCGGAAGGCGGGGCGCGCGGCCTGCCCGATCTCGACGCCGCGCTCGCCGAGGCCGAGGCGGTGGTGGTGGCGGCGAGCACGCGGGCACATCACGCGCTCGGCCTGCGCGTGCTCGAGGCGGGGCGGCATCTGTTCATGGAGAAGCCGCTCGCGACGACGCTCGCCGAGGCCGATGAGCTGATCGCGCTTGCCGCCGCGCGGGGCGTGGTGCTCCAGGTCGGACACCTCGAACGGTACTCGGTCGCGCGTTCGGCCCTGGCACGCCATGTGTCCCAGCCGCTGGCGATGGAATTCGCCCGCCTCGCCCCGTTCCGTCCGCGCGGCACGGATGTCTCGGTCGTGCTCGACCTGATGATCCACGACATCGACCTTGCGCTGACGCTTGCCGGCGGGCCGGTTGAGCGCGTCGAGGCGGTGGGACGGGCGGTTCTGTCGGACGAGCTCGACTTCGCCCATGCGCGGGTGCGCTTCGCCGGCGGCGCGGTCGCGAGCTTCACCGCAAGCCGCGTCAGTCCGGCGGTGGAGCGCATCGCGCGACTGTTCGACGCCGGCGGGTCACTCGCGGTTGATTTCGTCGGCCGCCACCTTGCCCGGTTCGGGCGCGACGGCAGGACCGAGGAGTCCTGGCAGGACACCGATCCGCTGGCGGCGCAGCTCGCATCGTTCGTCGCGGCGGTGCGGGGTGAGGCGCCGGTCGTGGTGGACGGGGTTGCGGGCCGCGCGGCGCTCGCGGTGGCGCTGGCGGTTGAGGCCGCCTGCCTCAGCGGTCCGTCAGCCTGAGCTCGATCCGCCGGTTGCGCGCATAGGCCTCGACCGTATCGGCCGGATCGAGCGGCTGGAACTCGCCGAACCCGGTCGCAGCGAGGCGGTTCTCCGGCACGCCGAGCAGCGACAGCAGGCGCACCACGTTGATCGCGCGCGCCGCCGACAGCTCCCAGTTCGACGCGAAGCGCCCGCCGGGAGCCAGCGGCGTGCGGTCGGCGTGGCCATCGACCCGCAGGATCCACGGCACGTCCGAGGGGATGTCAGTTGCGACCTCGCGGATCACCCCGGCAAGCTGGCGCAACTGCTCCATGCCCTCGGGTTGAAGATCGGCCGAACCGGGCGGGAACAGCACTTCCGACTGGAACACGAAGCGGTCGCCGACCACCTGGATGCCCGGCCGGTTGCCCAGCACCTCGCGCAGCCTTCCGAAGAACTCGCTGCGGTAGCGCTGCAGTTCCTCGACCCGGCTCGCCAGCGCCAGGTTCAGCCGCTGGCCGAGATTGGCGATCTGCGCGTCCTTGTCGCGACCCTCCGCCTCGGCGATCTCCAGCGCCTGGCTGATCCGGCCGATCTGCGCGCGCAGCTCCTCGATCTGGCGGTTGAGCAGCGCCACCTGCGCACGCGCAGTCTCGCCGAGCCGGCGCTCGTCGGCGAGGATCGCCTCGACGGTGCGTCGGCGTTCCTCCTCGGTAGCGGCGCGCGCGGCCGCATCCGCGGCCTGCTCCTCAAGCCGGTCGCGCAGCGCGGTCAGCGTCTCGATCTGTTGCGTCAGGCGGACGATCTCGGAGAGCCGGAGCTCGATCGTCTCCCGATCCGTCTCCACCTGCCGGTCGAGTGCGGCGACCTGCTCGCGCATGAGCGCGAGCATTTCGCGTTCGGCCT
>NZ_JBHYDW010000021.1:0-31944 GCF_051860475.1 Elioraea sp.
CGAGGCGGCGAAGCTGCCGTCGGGGCGAAGCCGACCCTCCGCCACCACGCCCTGCCCCTCCCGGAACAGGTCGGGCAGGATGCCGGTGTAGGTGACGCGGAGCGACCGCGCGCCGTCGGTGACCAGGAACGCCGTCTCCATCCGCCCCTCGGCGTTGGTGCTGCGGGTGACGCTGCCCGCCTCGACCAGCCCGCCGACGCGGAACGGCCGGTCCGGCGGCATCGGCTTGGCCGCGAGGTCTGACGGCGAGAAGAAGAAGACGAGACTGTCCTCGAACGCGGTCAGCGTCAGCGCGGTCGCGGTGCCGAGGCCGAGCCCGCACAGCAGCAGGATCCAGAGGCGGCGCTTCTTGCGGCTCATGCGCTCCCTCCGCCGCGCCGACGCGGGCCTAGCGCCTCCAGCCGCGCCACCTCAGCCTTGGCCGCGCGCCACTGCCTGAGCGAGACGGTCGCGAGCACGACAAGCGCGCCGACCGCGACCGCGTAGGACGGCCAGACGAACGCCGCGTAGCCGCCCATGGCCAGGAACTCGCTCATGCCGGCACGGCCTCCGGCGCGCGCGCCTCGGCCGCACGCGCGAGCATCAGCGCGCGCGCGCGGCGTTCGAGGATGGCGGTACGCATGCGTAGCAGCACGATTGCGGCGAAAGCGAACAGGAAGCCGAGCCCGGCGATCAGCAGCGGGTAAAGGATCTCGGTGTGGATGGCAGGAGCATCGAACCGCGTCACGGAGGCAGGCTGGTGCAGGGTGTTCCACCAGTCCACGCTGAACTTGATGATCGGCAGGTTCACCGCACCGATCAGCGCCAGGATGGCAGCCGGCCGGGCGGCGCGCTCGGGCTCGTCGAAGGCCGAGGTCAGCGCGATGTGGCCGAGATAGAGGAAGAACAGCACCAGGACCGAGGTCAGCCGCGCGTCCCACACCCACCAGGTGCCCCACATCGGCTTACCCCAGAGGCTGCCGGTGATCAGGCAGATCGCGGTGAACACGGCGCCCACCGGCGCGATCGAGGTCGCGGCGATATCGGCAAGGGGATGGCGCCACACCAGGCTCATGAACGAGGCGATGGCGAGCCCGAGATAGCCGCCCATCGCCATCCAGGCCGCCGGCACGTGCACGTACATGATCCGCACCGTGTCGCCCTGCTGCCAGTCGCGCGGGGCGAAGCCGAGGCCCCAGACGAGCCCCAGCGCCGAGACGGCGATCGCCAGCGCCGCCACCCACGGCAGCGCGGCGCCGGACAGCCGCATGAAGCGGCCCGGATTGGCAAAGCGGTGCAGGCTGCGGCCGCGCGGGGCTGCGTTCCCATCCATCCCGCGCGATGATATGGGCCAACCGCGCGGGTTTGAAGCGCAACCCGGCGTGTGCGGCCCCGCAGGAAAGGACCAGGGATGCATTTCACCATCCAATGCGTGGACAAGCCCGACAGCCTGGAGCTGCGGCTGGCGACTCGGCCGAAGCACCTCGACTACCTGAACGCCCACAAGGACGCGTTCCTGCTGGTCGGTCCGGTGCTCGACGGCGAGGGCAAGCCGCGCGGCTCGCTCTATGTCGTGGACATGCCGGACCGCGCGGCCGCCGAAGCCTTCGCCAAGGGCGACCCCTACGCCCAGGCGGGGCTGTTCGAGTCCATGGTGATCCGGCCCATGCGCGTGGTGTTCAAGGACGGCCAGCAGGTCGCCGGATAGCGCCGATGGCCTACTGGCTGGTCAAGTCCGAGCCCGACGCCTTCTCGTGGGACGAGCAGGTCGCCAAGGAGGTCGAGCCCTGGACCGGGGTGCGCAACCACACCGCCAAGCTGAACCTCCAGGCGATGGAGCTCGGCGACCGGGCGTTCTTCTACCACTCCAACATCGGCAAGCAGATCGTCGGCGTGGTCGAGGTGGTGCGGGAGGCCTACCCGGACCCGACAGCCGAGCCCGGCGCGCCTTGGGTCTGCGTGGACATGAAGGCGGTCGGCCCGTTCCCGCGCCCGGTCGGGCTCGCGGAGATCAAGGCCTCGCCCCGGCTGGAGGGGTTGGCGCTGATCCGCCAGTCGCGGCTGTCGGTGATGCCAGTGAGTACCGCGCACTGGCGCACGCTCTGTGCCATGGGCGGGTTCAAGGCGCCTTGAGCACCGCCGCCGAGCGGGTGCTCTGCCGGCTCGATGACATCCCCGACGGCGGGGCGAAGGGGTTCGACCCGCCGCCCGGCCGGTTCACCGGCCTCTTCGCCGTCCGCCGCGGGCCGGCGGTGTGGGTCTATCTCAATTCCTGCCCGCATCTCGGCGTCTCGCTCGACATCGCCCCCGACCGGTTCCTCGATGCACGGCGCCAGCACATCCAGTGCTCGACGCACGGCGCGCTGTTCCGCATCGAGGACGGGTTCTGCCTGAAGGGCCCCTGCGCCGGCCAGCGCCTGATGCCGATCGCCGCGCGCGTCGAGGGTGAGGCGGTGCTGATCGGCCCGATCCCGGACTGACGGGGTTCAGGTCGGCTTCGGGTGCCGCCGGCGGAAATCCGCCGCCATCTCCTCCAGCGTCACGAACCGTACCCCCGGGTGCTTGAGCATGTGCGCGATCAGCCGCTCCAGCATCATCAGCACCTGCGGCCGGCCCGACACGTCCGGGTGGATCGTCATCGGCACCACCGCGTAGTCAAACTCGCGATAGATAAAATCGAAATGATCGCGCCAGATCTGCTCGAGCTGGTGCGGCGAGACGTAGCCGTGGCTGTTCGGGAACTTCTTGATAAACATCATCGGCGGCAGGTCGTCGAGATACCAGGAGGCGGGGATCTCGACGAGCTCGGTCACCGTGCCCTTGGTGAACGGAGTCATCCAGCTCTCGGCCGGCTTGGAGTAGTCGATCGGTGTCCAGGCATCACCCGTGCGCACGTAGTAGGGCACGCAGTCGTGGTGCATCAGCGAGTGGTCATAGGCGATGCCGCGCTCGACCAGGATCTCGATCGAGGCCGCCGAGACCTCCCACCACGGTGCGACGTACCCCACGGGACGGCGACCCCAGTGCTTCTCAATCAGCGCGATGCACTTGTCGAAGATCGCCTCTTCCTGCGTGCGCGACAGCGCGAGCGGGTTCTCGTGGCTGTAGCCGTGCAGCCCGATCTCGTGCCCGGCCTCGGCAACGAGGTCGGTCTCGTGCGGGAAACTCTCGATCGTGTGGCCGGGGATGAACCAGGACTGCTTGAGCCCGAACCGCTCGAACAGGCGGAGCAGGCGCGGCATCCCCACCTCGCCCGCGAACACGCCGCGGCTGATATCGCCCGGGGAATCCTCGCCCATGTAGCTGCCGAGCCAGCCCGCGACCGCGTCGCAGTGCACGCTGAACGCGCAGAGAATCTCCTTGGCCATGTCATGCCTCCCTTGGTTCAGCCGCCCCAGCCGGCGAGGAACCGCCCGAGCAGCCGGCCGAGTGCGGCGACCGCGTAGCCGCCCTCCTGCGTGATCACCGTCGGCAGGTCGAGCGCGGCGGCCGCCTGAGCGGCGCGGGCGAAGCCGTCGTCGCTGATGCGGAACGAGCCGAGCGGCTCCTCGGCTGAGGGGTCGAAGCCGAGTGCCAGCACCAGCGCGTCCGGGCGGAAGCGCTGGATGGCCGCGATCCCGGTCCCGATCGCCTCGAGCCAGGGTCCGTCCTCGGTCCCGCGCGGCAGCGGCAGGTTCAGGGTGCAGCCCTCGCCCGCCCCGGCGCCGCGTTCATCGGCGCGGCCGACATACCAGGGATAGAGCCCATCCGGATCGCCGTGCACGGAGACGGTCAGCACATCGCCCCTCTCCCAGAAGATCCCCTGCGTGCCGTTGCCGTGGTGCACGTCGATGTCGAGCACGGCGACGCGCGCAGCACTGCCACGGCGCAGCGCCTCGGCGGCGATCGCGCCGTTGTTGAGGTAGCAGTGCCCGCCCGCCCGCGCGGCATAGGCGTGATGGCCGGGCGGGCGGGTCAGCGCATAGGCGGCGCGGGCGCCGGCGAGCACGTGCTTCGCCGTCGCCTCGGCACAGGCGGCAGCGGCGATCGCCGAGGTCCAGGCGTGCTCGCCGACCGCGCAGGCGGTGTCGGCGAGATGCCAGCCGGCACGTGCCACCATGCCCGGTCCGGGCCGCGCGCCCTGCGCCAGCATCTCAGGGGTGGGGTGGATGTTGGGGATCATCTCCTCGCCCGCATCGGGCAGCGCGCGCCAGGCGGCGTAGCCGTCACGCAGGAAGGCGAGATACTCGGGCGCGTGGACCGTTTCGATCAGCGCCTGATCGGCGACCGGCGGCTCGATCGCCGCAAGCCCCGCCTGCCGCACGGCGTCGAGCAGGCCGTGCGCGCGCGCCGGTACCTCGAAATGCTGCGCGACCCGCCCGCGCAACAAGAAGAAGCGGGGATCGTGCAGCATCTGGTCCGGGTGGAAGAACACGTCCATGCCACGACGCTAGGTGCCGGGCGCGGCCACGGCAAGGTCCGCTTGCCGCGGCTTGCGGCCGCGCGTTAGCCTCGTCCGGACGGAACAAACACGAATGGGAGCTTCACCGATGACCGATCCGCACCCCACGGCGCTCGGCCGCCGCGGCCTTCTCGCCGGCGCCGCCGCCGCTCCCGTGCTGATGACGCTCGACCAGGCGCGCGCGCAAGGTGTTGCGCCACGTCACGGCGGCACGCTGAACACGATGCTGACCCCCGAGCCGCCGGTGCTGGTGCTGGGGGTGAACAACCAGGGCCCGACGCTGGTCTCCGCCAGCAAGATCTATCAGGGGCTCCTGAAGTTCTCGCCGACGCTGGAGCCGCTGCCGGAACTGGCGAAGTCCTGGACCGTGTCGGAGGACCGGCGCACCTATACGATCGAGCTCCAGCCCAACGTGAAGTGGCACGACGGCAGGCCCTTCACCGCCGAGGACGTGCGCTTCTCGATCATGGAGTTCCACATGCAGCTGGCACCGCGCGCACGCGGCGTGTTCCAGCGCATCACGGACGTGAAGATCAACGGCGAGCACAGCATCAGCTTCACGCTGAACGCGCCGTTCGAGCCGTTCCTGCTCATGTTCGACGTCACGAACTGCGCGATCGTGCCGGCGCACATCTACAAGGGCACCGATTTCCGCAACAACCCGGCGAATGCGCGGCCGATCGGCACCGGGCCGTTCCGGTTCGTCGAGTGGCAGCGCGGCAACTTCATCCGCATGCGCCGCTTCGACGACTACTGGAAGCCCGGCCAGCCCTATCTCGACGAGATCATCTACCGCATCATCCCCGACAGCCAGTCGCGCCGGCTGGCACTCCAGACCGGCCAGGTGCAGTTGAGCCAGGCGAACGATATCGAGCCCTTCGACATCCCGCAGTTCGAGACCATGCCGAACTTCCAGGTGGTGAAGACCGGCTGGGAGATGTTCGCGCCCCTCTCCTGGATCGAGGTGAACCAGCGCTACGACGTGCTCAAGGATGCGCGGTTCCGCCGCGCAATGGCGCATGCGATCGACCGCACGTTCATCGCGCAGCGGCTCTGGTTCAACACCGCCCGGCCGGCCACCAGCCCGATCGCCTCGGGCACGCGCTACCACGACCCGAACGCGCGCCTGCCCGAATTCAACCCGCGCGCCGCGACCGAGCTGCTCGACGCGATGGGACTGCGCCCGAACGCGCAGGGGATCCGCCACAGCGTCAAGCTTCTGAGCCTGCCCTATGGCGAGGTGTGGACGCGGCTCTCCGAGTATCTGCGCCAGGCGCTGCGCCAGGTCGGCATCGATGTCACGCTCGAATCGACCGATGCCGGCGGCTGGGTGCGCCGGCTCGCCAACTGGGAGTACGAGCTCACCGTCAACTTCGTCTACCAGTACGGCGATCCGTCGCTCGGCGTCGCCCGCACCTATATCAGCAGCAACATCCAGAAGATCCCGTTCACCAACACCTCGGGCTACAGCAACCCGGAGGTGGACCGTCTGTTCGACGAGGCGCAGACCGAGCCGGACCCGGCGAAGCGCGCCGAGCTCTTCAAGCAGGTGCAGGCGAAGCTGATCGCCGATATGCCGCTGCTCTGGACGATCGAGCTCCTGTTCCCGACCGTGCACGACCGGCGGCTCAGGAACGTGATCCAGCTCGGCACGGGCGTGCACGCCTGCTTCGACGACGTCTTCTTCGCCGCCTGAGAGGCGCGCGAGAGGGCAATGGGGGCAGGACGGCTTCTTCGGTTCCTCGCCCAGCGACTGGTCAAGGCGGCGATCGTGGTGCTGGCGATCGTCGTCTTCCAGTTCGTGCTGATCCGCCTCGCTCCGGGTGATCCGGCGAGCGTCATCGCCGGGCAATCGGGGGCGGCGGATGCCGAGTTCATGGCGCAGCTGCGGGCGCAGTTCGGCCTCGACCGGCCGATGCACGAGCAGCTCTGGATCTACGTCAAGGGCATCCTCACGCTCGATCTCGGCTTCAGCCACCGCCAGCAGCTTCCCGTGGCAACCCTGATCGGGGAGCGGCTGCCGGCCACCCTGCTGCTCACTGGCGTGGCCTTCCTGTTCGCGATCTCGGCCGGGGTGGCGCTCGGTGTGGCCGCGGCGCGACGTGTCGGGCGTCCGGCCGACAGCGTGATCACCGTGATCGCGCTCACCTTCTACGCCACGCCGATCTTCTGGGTCGGCCTCCTGCTCGTGCTGATCTTCTCGGTCTGGCTGGAATGGCTGCCCTCGTTCGGCATGTACACGGTCGGTGCCGACCTCACCGGCTTCGCCTATGCGCTCGATGTCGGCCGGCACCTGATCCTGCCGTCGATCACGCTCGGCCTGTTCTTCCTCGCCATCTATGCCCGGCTGGCGCGTGCCTCGATGCTGGAGGTGGCGGACCAGGATTTCGTGCGCACCGCGCATGCCAAGGGCGTGCCGGAGGGGCGCATCATCCGCGCGCACGTGCTGCGCAACGCGCTCCTGCCGGTGATCACCTTCGCCGGTATCCAGGCCGGACAGCTCGTCGGCGGCTCGATCCTGGTCGAGACCGTGTTCGCCTGGCCCGGCATCGGCCGGCTCGCCTTCGACGCGCTGTTGCAGCGCGACTACGCGGTCCTGCTCGGCGTGTTCTTCTGCACCGCCGTGATGGTGGTGCTGTTCAACCTGATCACCGACCTGCTCTATGCCGTGATCGACCCGCGCGTGGAGGTGGCGTGATGGCCGATTTCTGGCGCCGCTTCCGCCGCAACATCGGCGCGGTGGTGGGGCTGGTCATCCTCGCGATCGTCGGCCTGACGGCGATCCTCGCGCCGATCGTCTTCCCGTTCAGCCCGTGGGAGATGCGCGGGGTGCCCTTCATGCCGCCGGGCGAGATGGGGTTCCTGCTCGGCAGCGACAGCCTCGGCCGCGACGTCGCCGCGGGCATCGCGCATGGCACGCTCGTCTCGCTGCTGGTCGGCGGCGTCTCCACCGTGGTGGCACTCGCGATCGGCATCACGCTCGGCGCGGTCGCGGGCTATGCGGGGGGGCGCGTCGATGACGCGGTGATGCGCTTCACGGAGTTCTTCCAGACCATCCCGTCCTTCGTGCTCGCGGTCGTGCTGGTCGCGATCTTCACCCCCTCGATCACCTCGATCGTGATCGCGATCGCGATCGTCTCCTGGCCGCCGGTGACGCGCGTGGTCCGCGCCGAGTTCCTCTCGCTGCGCTCGCGCGAGTTCGTGCAGGCCGCCGAGGTGCTCGGGCGGTCGCGCATCGCGATCATGCTCACCGAGATCCTGCCCAACGCGCTCTCGCCGATCATCGTGCTCTCCTCGCTGATGGTCGCGACCGCGATCCTGCTTGAGAGCGCGCTGTCGTTCCTCGGCCTCGGCGACCCCAACCTGATGTCCTGGGGCTTCATGATCGGCGCCGGCCGGTCGGTGATCCGCCTCGCCTGGTGGATGAGCGTGTTTCCGGGGATCGCGATCTTCCTCACCGTGCTGGCGCTCAATCTCGTCGGCGAAGGGCTGAACGACGCGCTCAATCCGCGGCTCGCGCGCCGCCGCGGCATGGTGGTGACGTGAGCCTCCTCTCGGTCGAGGGGCTGACGATCGCGCTGCCGCCGGGCGGCGAGCGGGCGCACGCGATCGAGGACGTCTCACTGACCCTCAACGCGGGGGAGATCCTGTGCGTGGTCGGCGAGTCCGGCTCGGGCAAGTCGATGACGGCCTCGGCGGTGATGGGGCTCGTGCCGCCGGGCCTGCCGGTGGTGTCGGGCCGGATCGTGTTCGAAGGCACCGATCTGCTGCGCCTGCCAGCCGAGACGATGCGCGACCTGCGTGGGCGCCGGCTCGGCATGGTGTTCCAGGAGCCGATGACCGCGCTCAACCCGCTGATGACGGTGGGCGATCAGATCGGCGAGGTGTTCCGCGTGCACGGCGAAACAGGCGATGTGCGCAACCGCGTGCTGCGCCTGCTGGAGGACGTGCGCCTGCCCGATCCGCCGGCGCTGCTCGGCTCCTATCCGTTCCGGCTCTCGGGCGGGCAGCGCCAGCGGGTGATGATTGCGATGGCGCTCGCCCTCGGCCCCTCGGTGCTGATCGCCGACGAGCCGACGACCGCGCTCGACGTCACCACGCAGATGCAGATCCTGCGCCTGATCCGCGCGTTGCAGCAGGAGAAGGGCACGGGCGTGCTGTTCATCACGCATGATTTCGGCGTAGTGGCCGAGATCGCCGATCGGGTCGCGGTGATGCAGCACGGACGCATCGTCGAGCAGGGTCCGGCAAGCGAGGTGCTGAACGCACCGCGGCACCCCTACACCCGCGCGCTGATCGACGCCGTGCCGCACGGCACCGCGCGCGCGACCGCCACGGGCGGGGCCGAGGTGCTGCGGCTCGACGGCGTGCGCAAGACCTTCCGCCGCGGCGGCGGGCTGTTCAAGCGCGGCAGCGCGGTGGTGGCGGTGAAGGACGCGCGGTTCTCGCTTGCCAAGGGCGAGACGCTCGGCCTGGTGGGCGAGAGCGGCTCGGGCAAGTCCACCCTCGCGCGCTGCGTCGTCCGCCTGTTCGAGCCCGACGGTGGTACGATCGCATTCCACGGCACCGACCTGCTCGGGCTTTCGCGTTCGGCGATGAAGCCGTACCGCCAGCGCATCCAGATGGTGTTCCAGGACCCCTATGCCTCGCTGAATCCGCGCCGCAAGGTGGGCGACATCATTGCCGAAGGCCCGGTGACGCACGGCGTGCCGCGCGCGGCTGCGATCGCCAAGGCGAAGGACCTGCTGCGGCTGGTGCAGCTCGATGCCGGATCGCTCGACCGCTACCCGCACGAGTTCTCGGGCGGCCAGCGTCAGCGCATCGGGCTCGCCCGCGCGCTCGCGCTCGACCCCGAGCTGCTGATCGCCGACGAGCCGGTGAGCGCGCTCGACGTCTCGGTGCAGGCGCAGGTGCTCGCGCTGCTGGACGACATCCGCCACCGCCTCGGCCTGACGATGCTGTTCATCACGCACGACCTGCGCATCGCCGCGCAGGTGTGCGACCGGATCGCGGTGATGCAGCGGGGCGAAATCGTCGAGCTCGGCGATACGGCTCAGGTTTTCGGCAGCCCGCGCCACGCCTATACACGCGAACTGCTCGACGCCATTCCCGGCAAGCACTGGATGCCGCCGCGCCAGGCGGCGTGAGGACATGACGACGCTCGATCCCGGCGCCAAGCGCGCGATCCTTGACACCTGCGCCTCGCTCGAGGCGGAGGCGACCGCCCTGCTCGGCCGGCTGGTGCAGTTCGACTCCACGCTCGGGCGCGAGGGGTCGTGCCTCGATTTCGTCGCCGATGCCTTCGCGTTGCAGGGCCTCGCGGTCGAGCGTGTGCCGACCGAGCCGGAGCGGCTCAAGGACCATCCCGGCTTCTCGCCGCCGCTGATCCCCTATGCCGGGCGCGACAACGTGGTCGGACGGCATCGCCCGCGCGAGGCGAAGGGCCGCTCGCTCATGCTCCAGGCGCATGTGGACGTGGTGCCGCCCGGCGCCGAGGAGGAATGGACCACGCCGCCGTTCCAGCCGGATGTGCGCGAGGGGCGCATCTACGGCCGCGGCGCGGGCGACATGAAGGCCGGGCTGGTCTCGAACATGATCGCGCTCAAGGCGCTCAAGCGCGCGGGCCTCGCGCCGGCGGCCGAGGTGCAGGTGCAGGCGGTGATCGAGGAGGAATGCACCGGCAACGGCGCGCTCGCCACGATGCTGGCGATGCCGAAGGCCGATGCGGTGATCATCCCCGAACCCGGCCCCGGCTACGCGGCGATCTACACCGCCGAGGTGGGCGTGGTCTGGGCCTGGATCACCGTCACCGGGCGACCGGCGCATGTGCGCGACATGCAGGCCGGCGTGAACGCGATCGAGGCGGCGATGGCGGTCGCGTCGCGCTTCAAGGACTACGAGGCCGAGATGAACCGCGCCGAGCGCGTCCACGCCGCGTTCCGGGGCGTCAACCATCCGGTCAACGTCAACCTGGGCACGATCGAGGGCGGGGAGTGGAACTCCTCGGTGGCGTCGAAATGCCGCATTGGGCTCCGCGTCGGCGTGATGCTCGGCTACACCGCGGCGCAAACGAAGGCCGATATCGAGCGCATCGTCGCCGAGGCTGCGGCCGATCCCGCGCTGCGCGGGGCGAAGCTCGCGCTCTCCTGGGGCGGGTTCATGGCCGATCCCTGCGCCTTCGACCGCTCGAGCGCGATCGCCCAGCTCGCGGAGCGAAGCTTCGCCGAGGCCATGGGCGGCAACCTCCGCGCCTATCCTGCCACGGGGCTCACCGACGGACGGTTCTTCGAACTCTATCAGGGGACGCCCGTCGCCGTGTTCGGCCCCGACGCCGAGAACATCCACGGCATCGACGAGAGCGTGGGCATCGCAAGCATGCACGCGATCACGCGCACGATCGCGCTGACGATCGCGCAATGGTGCGGCACGGAGACGGCATGATGGACAATCTGCCGGTCAGCGGGCAGCGGCTGTGGGACAGCCTGATGGAGATGGCGCGCATCGGCGCGACGGCGAAGGGCGGCTGCAACCGCCAGACGCTCACCGATCTCGACTCCGAGGGCCGCCACCTGCTGCTTCGCTGGTGCAAGCCGCTCGGCCTGTCCATGACGGTCGATCGCGTCGGCAACATGGTGTTCCGTCGCGCGGGAACCGACCCGTCGCGCAAGCCGGTCGCGATCGGCAGCCATCTCGACACCCAGCCGACGGGCGGCAGGTTCGACGGCGCACTCGGCGTGCTCGCCGGGCTCGAGACGCTGCGCGCGATGCACGAGGCGGGGCTGCGCACGCGCGCACCGATCGTGCTGGTGAACTGGACCAACGAGGAGGGCGCGCGATTCTCGCCGCCGATGATGGGCTCGGGCGTTGCGGTCGGCCTGTTCACGGAGGAGGAGGTGCTCGCCAAGACCGATCCCACGGGCGCGGTGTTCGGCCGGGAACTCGCCCGCATCGGCTGGCAGGGCGAGGCCGATCCCGCCTGGGCGCGCAACCTCGGCGCCTATTTCGAGCTGCATATTGAGCAGGGGCCGCTCCTGGAAGCCGAGGGTGCGTCGGTCGGCGTCGTCACCGGCGCCTCCGCCCAGGCCTGGTTCGAGGTGACGGTCGAGGGGGCGGAGGCGCATGGCGGCAACGGCATGGCGATGCGCCGCGACGCGCTGGTCGCTGCCTCTCTGATGATCGCCGCGGTCGAGGGGATCGCGCTCGAGCACGGCGGCAACGGCACGGTCGGGCGGCTGACGCTGCACCCCGACAGCCGCAACGTCGTGCCCGGGCGGGTCTGGTTCACGGTCGATCTGCGCCACTCGAGCGAGACCGCGCTCGGAAGGATGGTCGCGGCGCTGCGCGTGCGACTCGGCGCGATCGCGGCGGCGCGCCGCGTCACCGCCACCGTGACGCCGTTCTGGTCCTTCCCCGAGACACCCTTCGATCCGACGCTGACCGGGCGTGTGCGCGCGGCGGCGCGCGCGCGCGGCTACGCCCATCGCGACATGCCGACGGGCATCGGACATGACGCGGTCTATCTCGCCCGCGCGGTGCCGTCCGCGCTCATCTTCGCGCCCTGCCATGGCGGACTCAGCCATAACGAGGCCGAAAGTATCACCCCCGAATGGGCCGAGGCGGGCTGCCGGGTGCTCGCCGATGCCGTGCTTGCCACAGCGGAGATCGTCTGACCATGCGCATCGGCATCGCCGGGCTGCTGCACGAGAGCCACTCCTTCGCACCCTTCCCGGCCGATCTGCCGGCGTTTGAGAAACCGGGCGGGTTCCCGCCGCTGTCGCGCGGGCCTGCGATGCTCGAGGCGATCGCGGGCACGCGCGTGCCGGCTGCCGGTGCACGCGAGGCGGCGGAGGCCGCAGGCCACGAGGTCGTTCCGCTCGCCTGGGGCTTTGCGATGCCATCCGCGCCGGTGACCGCCCATGCCTTCGATACGATCACGGGCTGGATCCTCGCGGATGCGCAAGCCGCGATGCCGCTCGACGGACTTTATCTCGACCTGCACGGTGCGATGATGGCCGAGCACGCGGCCGACGGCGAAGGCGAGCTGCTCGGCCGGCTGCGCGCGCGGCTCGGCGCCGACCTGCCGATCGCGGCCAGCCTTGATCTGCATGCGAACGTCACGCGCGCGATGGTCGAGCTCGCGGACGTGCTGACGGCCTATCGCACCTACCCCCATGTCGACATGAAGGAAGCCGGCGAGCGTGCGATGCGGCTGCTGCTCGACCGGATCGCGCATGGACGTCCATGGGCACGGCGCCACATGCCGATCGACTTCCTCGTTCCGCTCTCGGCGCAGTGCACGCTGACGAGCCCGATGCGTGAGCTCTACGAGGCGATCCCGCTGCTGAGCGAGCAGACCGGCGCGGCCGATCTCTCACTCTGTCTCGGCTTCCCCTACTGCGACTTCGAGGGCTGCGGCCCGGCCGTCACCTCCTATGCGGCGAGCGAGGAGGCGGCCGAGGCGGCCGCGGCGCGGCTGCACGCGACCTTTGTCGGGCGGCGCGCCGAGATGGTGCAGCGGCTCTGGTCGCCAGAGGAGGCGGTTCACCACGCCAAGGCGCATGCCTCGCTCGCCGGGCCGCCGATCGTGCTCGCCGACACCCAGGACAATCCGGGCGGGGGTGGACACGGCGACACCACCGGGCTGCTGCGCGCACTGGTCGAAGGCCGGGCCGAGGGCGCAGTGATCGGGGTCATCAACGATGCGGAAGCAGCCGCCGCGGCACACGCGTCCGGCGAGGGGACGACGATCACGCTGGCCCTTGGCGGCCGCAGTGACAACGCGCCGTTCGAGGGCAGCTTCACAGTGCAGCGGTTGGGCGACGGGCGGTTCACCTGCACCGGGCCGATGACGCGTGGCAACCGGGCGGATCTCGGCCCGTGCGCGCTGATCGAGACCGCCGGCGTGCATGTGCTGGTCGCCAGCCGCAAGATGCAGGCCTATGACCAGGCGATGTTCCGCCATCTCGGCGTCGAACCCGCGACCGTGCCGATCGTCGCGCTGAAGTCGTCGGTGCATTTCCGGGCCGACTTCCAGCCGATCGCGAAGGAGATCCTGGTCGTGGTGGCGCCCGGTCCGGTGGTCGCCGATCCGGCCGCACTACCGTTCCGCAACCTCCGCCCTGGCCTCGCGTTGACCCCGTGATAGTCGGGTCAGTCCCCCGCACGGACGGCGGAACGCTGCCGCCGAACGACGCCGAGCGCCGCTCGCGCAACGTCGTGCTCGCCGTCTACATCCTCTATGGCGCCGGGTTCGTCACCGGCCTTGCCTTCATCGTCGGGCTGGTGATCGCCTATCTCAAGCGCGACGAGGCGCCGCCATGGCTGCGCACGCACTTCACGTTCCAGATTCGCACCTTCTGGATCAGCCTGCTCTGGGGCGTGGTGGGCGTCCTGACCGCGTGGCTGCTTGTCGGGTTGGCATTCTTGGCCTTCGGCTTCCTGCTGACGCTCGCACGGACGGTGAAGGGATTCCTGCGCCTGAACGATGACAAGCCGATCAACGACCCCGAGAGCTGGCTGCTCGGCTGATCAGAGGCCGAGCAGGGCCTCGACCTCGGAGCGGCGCGGGATCGGCGCGACCGCGCCGTAGCCCGTGGTCGAGAGCGCGGCCGCCGCGTTGGCGTACCGCAGCGCCATGTCCGGCGCGTCGCCGAGCACGATCCGCGCGAGGAACGCGCCGCAGAACGTGTCGCCGGCACCGGTGGCGTCGATTGCGGCGACAGCATGTGACGCGGCCCGCACGACCGTGCCGTCCGCGGTCGCGAGCAGCGCGCCGTCACGCCCGCACTTCACCGCGACGAGGCGAGGGCCGAGCCTGAGATAGCGCTCGGCGATCGCCTGCGGGTCGGCAAGTCCGGTCAGCGCCTCGGCGTCCTCGCGACTCGGCAGCGCGATGTCGCTCATCGCGACCGCCTCGTGGATCACCGCCCGCGCCCGCGCCACCGGCCAGAGACGCAGGCGCAGATTGGTGTCGTAGGCGACCGTGACATCGGCGTCGCGGGCGACCTCGATCGCGCGGAAGACGGCATCCGCGGCCGAGGCGCTGATGGCCTGACTGATGCCGGAGGCATAGAACACGCGCGCCGCGCGGATCGCGTCCTCGGGCAGCATCGCGGGCGTGTATCGGCTCGCTGCGGAGCCAGTGCGATAGAACGTGAAGTGATGCCCGCGTGCGTCGTGATCGACGACATACACCCCTGTCGACGCCTCCGGGTCACGCGCGACTGTCGCCGTGTCCACGCCCTCCTCTGACCAGAGGCGCATGAAGGCATCGCCCGCCCAGTCCGTGCCGATGGCGGTGACGTAGCCGGCGCGCGCACCCTGCCGCGCGGCCGCGATCGCCGCGTTCGAGGTGTCGCCGCCGAAACCGCGCAGATAGTGCACGCGCCCCGACCCGTCGTCGGGCTGATGGTTGAACTCCAGCATGGGCTCGCCCATGCAGAGGATGTCGACGCTCACGCCGCGAGCGCGGCACGCGCCGCCTCCTGCACCGCTGCCTTGTCGCCGGCGGCGATCAGTCGTTCGTCCACCAGCTTGCCGCCGATGCCGACGAAGGCGGCGCCGGCATCCAGATAGGCGCGCAGATTCGACGGCTCGACGCCGCCCGTGGGACAGAACGGAA
This sequence comes from Elioraea sp., assembly GCF_051860475.1. NCBI lineage: Bacteria > Pseudomonadati > Pseudomonadota > Alphaproteobacteria > Acetobacterales > Elioraeaceae > Elioraea > Elioraea sp. Next base: position 15,042 of record NZ_JBHYDW010000021.1, read on the forward strand.
CGTCCGGGAATACGCTGCGCAGTGCGCGGATATGTGACGGCCCGCCCATTGAGGCCGCGGGGAAGATCTTCACCACGTCGGCGAAGCCTTCCAGCGCCTCCACCACCTCATCGGGTGTCAGCGCACCGAGCATCACCAGTGCGCCGAAGCGCCGTCCGGCCGGCACGATCTCAGGCTCGTTCCAGGGGCAGACGATGAAGCGCGCGCCCGCCTCGCCGCAGGCATAGGCCTCGCCGGCGGTGCGCACCGTTCCGGCACCGACGAGCAAGGTTGGATCGCGCGCGAGCTCGGTGATCAGCGCGGTCGCGTTCGGCACGGTCAGCGTGATCTCGAACGTCGTGAACCCGGCCTCGCGCAGCCACGCGACCGCGGTGTGCGCGGCCTCGTGCGAGCGCGTGCGCACGACCGGAACCACCCGCGCCTCGATCAGGCGCGGCAGCAGCGGATGACTCATGCCGGATAGGGACCCTTGTTGACCTGGTTGAGCGGCTTCTCGCCGGAGAGCACGCGCGCGACCTCTTCGGCCGCCTGGCGCTGGAGATCGGCGATCGCCTCCTCGCTGTACCACGCGGCATGATCGCTCAGCACGACGTTCTCGAGTGTGCGGAGCGGGCTGTCGGCGCGCAGCGGCTCGGGCGAGAACACGTCGAGCCCGGCCGCAAGCAGCCGGCCTTCGGCGAGCGCGGCAGCCAGCGCTGCCTCGTCCACCAGCGCGCCGCGCGCGGTGTTCACCAGGATCGCGGTCGGCTTCACCTGGGCGAGGAAGGCGCGGCCGACGATGTGGTGTGTCGCATTGGTCGACGGCGCGTGCAGGCTGATCGCATCCGATTCGTGTGCGATCCGGTCGAGGCTTGCAGGCTCCACCCCCTCGGGGACCGACTTGAGGAACGGGTCGTGCACGAGCACGCGCGCGAAGCCCAGCGCGATCGCCTTGCGATGGGTCGCCGCGCCGATCCGGCCATAGCCGATCAGCCCGAGCGTCCCGCCGCGCAGGCGGTACACCTTGCGGTCCATGGGCACGCCCCAGCCGCCGGCGCGCACCCGCCGGTCGGCCTCGACGATGCGGCGCGCAGCAGCGAGCAGCAGGGCGACCGCATGGTCCGATACCTCGTCGGTGCCGAAGGCCGGGACGTTGCACACGGGGATGCCCCGCGCCGCGGCCGCCGCCCCGTCGATGTTCTCGTGGCCCACGCCGTAGCGCACGATCACCTTGGCCCTGGTCGCCGCGATCGCCTGCGCATCCACGGGGCTCTCGCGCACGAGCGCGGCGTCGGCGTCGGCCATCGCGGTCCGCACCGCCTCGGCATCGCCGCGGCACGGGCGCAGCACGAGCTCGACGCCGAGCGGGGCCAGCACCTCCCTCTCGGCGTCGTAGTGGGCGTAGCCGTCGTCGAGCACGACGACGCGTCGGGGGGTCTGTTGGGTCATCCCGGCCTCGGCCTTCCCTGCCGATGCCGGGTTAGCACGCCGGGACGGCGTCTGTCAGGTCGGCGGGACGCCCTCGGCGCGGCAGCGGGCCGCCTCGCCCTCGGCAATCAGGCGCAACAGGCACTCGCCGAAACGATCATTGAACGCGGGCGCGACGCCGGCGCCATGGCCGGTGAGCCCCGCCGGTCGGTCGATCACCAGCAGCGGCCCGGTGCGCCAGCCGAGCGCGCGCCGCATGGCCGCCGCGCTGCGGCCCGGGTCGGGCAGCAGCGGATCGCCCTGGAACATGACCGCGACGATCGGCGCATCCGGATCGCGCACGCGCGCGAGCAGCGCGTCGAAGTCGAGCAGATTGCGTCGACCGTCCGGCGCGACGTAGTAGCCCGCACCGGCCACCACGATCGCGCCGTCGAGCAGGCCGGGCGTGTCGAGCGCGGCGAGCGCGGCCCAGCCACCGGCGGATTGTCCGGCAGCGATCACGCGCTCGTAGCCCTGTTCGGCACGCAGCCACTGCGCCGCCGCGCGCAGCGTCTCGTCGGCGAAGGAGAGCACCCGGTCGTAGTTGCGATCGGCACGGGGCTCGCGGAGCAGCAGCCAGACGTCGAATCCGGCGTTGTTGAAGCGCTGGACGAACGGATGGGGCATGCGCGCCTGCGGAGAAGCCGGTTCGCCGCCGCGTCCGTGCGTCCACAGCACCGCGCCGCGGCCCTGGGGGCCGTGATGGAGCGTGCCGGGGGGCACGAACAGCATCCAGCCCGGCCCGCCGGTCCCTTCCGGATGCGGCGCCTGCTCAGTCGGCTCGCCGTCCCACACCACGTCCTGGTCGCGGGCGTAGAGCCGGCACGGCTGGTTGCGGTTGGCCTGACGGCACCCCGCAAGCGCACGATCCACGGCCGCGCCGGTGCTGGGCGCGCCTGCAGTCCAGGCGATGCCGCCGGCCTCGCCGATCGCGAAGGCGCGCGGCGCCGGATAGGTCAGAAAGCGCGCATAGACCGGGCGCGCCGTCGGGCTCGGCAGCGGCACGGAATCGAGATCGAGCACCGAGACGCGTGGCGGTGCCCCGGGCGCCACCGGGGCGTCGGCCGGACGCGGGGCGGCACAGGCGGCGAGCGCGAGGGTGGCGAGCATGAGGGTCAGGCGGCGCATGGACGAGAGATACGGCATGCGCGGGCTCCGGCAAGTCCTGAGGCGACCGTCGGCTTTCGTCGTGGACACGGATGCTGCTACCGTCCTCCTCGGCCGGATCACGCGAGCCGGCCCAATGTCCCCGGCTGACCGGGTGACCGCCCAGTCGCATGCGCCGACCGCACCGGTCCGGACCCGGGAAACGCCGACCGCGCCACAGGAGGCCGTCCGATGCTCAACCGCCGATCCTTCCTCGCCGCAACGAGTGCCGCGGCGCTCGCCAGCCCGGCCGTCGCCCAGCGCGCACCCGCATCCGTGCTGCGCTTCGTTCCGCACTCGAATCTCGCCGCGGTCGATCCGGTGGCGACCTCGGGCTACATCGTCCGCAACTACGGCTTCATGGTCTACGACACGCTCTACGGCGTGGACACCGCGTTCCGGCCCAAGCCGCAGATGGTCGAGGGGCAGAGCGTCTCGGCCGATGGCACGGTCTGGTCGTTCCGTCTGCGCGAGGGGTTGAAGTTCCACGACAACGCACCCGTGCGCGGGGTGGATTGCGCTGCCTCGATCCGCCGCTGGGGTGCCCGCGACACGATGGGGCAGACGATCATGCGCATCGTCGATGACATCCGCGCGACCTCCGACCGCGACTTCGAGATCCGCCTCCAGCGGCCCTTCCCGCTGATGCTCGATGCACTGGGCAAGCTCTCGACCCAGGCGCTGTTCGTCGTACCCGAGCGGGTGGGTGTCTCCGATCCCTTGGTGCCGAGCACCGAGACGGTCGGCTCGGGCCCGTTCCGGTTCGTCCGCGAGGAGTGGGTGCCCGGCAGCCGTGCGGTGTTCGCGAAGTTCGACGGCTACGTGCCGCGCAGCGAGCCGCCCGACGGGGCGGCGGGCGGCAAGCGTGTGCTGGTCGAGCGCGTGGAGTGGCACATCATCCCCGACCCGGCCACCGCCTCGGCCGCGCTGCAGACCGGCGAGGTGGACTGGTACGAGCAGCCGGCCTTCGACCTGCTGCCCACGCTCGCGCGCAACCGCGACATCGAGATCCAGATCAGCGACCCGATCGGTTCGCTGGCGATGATCCGCTTCAACCACCTCCATCCGCCGTTCGACAAGCCGGCCGTGCGGCGCGCGGTGATGATGGCGGTGAGCCAGACCGACTACCTCGCCGCGATCACCGGCAATCCGCAATACGCCACGCTCTGCCGCAGCTTCCTCGTCTGCGGCACGCCGATCGGCAAGGACCAGGGCGAGGCGAAGATGCCGGCCGATCTCGCCGCGGCGCGGCGGGCACTGACCGAAGCCGGCTACGCCGGCGAGCCGGTGGTGATCATCAGCCCGACCGACATCCCGGCCACGCACACGATGAGCCAGGTGACCGCCGATCTGCTGCGCCGGCTTGGCATGAACGTCGATTTCGTCGCGACCGACTGGGGCACCGTGCTGGCTCGCCGGTCGAACCGCAATCCGCCCGACCGCGGGGGATGGAACATCTTCCACACCTCCTGGGCGGGGCCGGACGTCGCCACCCCGGTGATCCACCTGCCGCTGCGCACGCATGGCGCGCAGGCCTGGGCCGGCTGGCCGACCGATCCGGTGCTGGAGGAACTGCGCGACAAGTTCATGGACACAGCCGACGCCGACCAGCAGGCGGCGCTGATCGCACAGATCCAGGCGCGCGCGTTCGAGACCGTGCCGTTCGTGCCGCTCGGCCAGTTCCAGCAGCCGACCGCGTTCCGCCGCAACGTGCAGGGGATCGCGAAGGCGCCGGTGCCGTTCTTCTGGGGCGTGTCGAAGAGCTGAGCCCGGCGCCGGCCGCCGCGTGGCAGGAACCGGTTGGGCGCCCAACCGCTAGACTTTCGGATGAACGGCGGGAGACGGGTCCTGCGTCGCCATCGGGGTCCCTCGCCCACGGTGTTGGGCGAGGGGCAGGGTGACGGACGCTACGCCTGCGCCTCCTCGAGCGCCGTGCTCGCGCTGAGCCAAAGCTCCTCGGCGACCGCGATCTCGCGCGCGATCGCAGCGAGGCGCGCGTTCTGCGCGGCGATCTCCTCGGGCCTGCCCGCGCCCGCATAGAGACGCGGATCGGCGAGCGTCGCCTCGATCGCTGCGCGCTCGGCGGTGAGCCGTGTGATCGTCCGTTCGGCCGCCTCGGCCTTGCGGCGGAGCGGGGCGAGCGCGGCCCGCGCCTCGGCCCGCGCGCGCCGGTCATCGACCCGGCTCGGCGCTGGCGCCACCTTCGCCGCCTGCGCCCGCCCGCTCTCGGCCAGCACTGCGCGGTAGTCGTCAAGGTCGCCGTCGAACGGCGCGACCGTGCCGTCGGCGACCAGCCACAGCCGGTCCGCGACCAGCTCGATCAGGTGCGGATCATGCGTGATCAGCACCACCGCGCCCTCGTAGTCGGCAATCGCGCGCACCAGGGCCTCGCGCGCGTCGATGTCGAGATGGTTGGTCGGCTCGTCCAGGATCAGCAGCTGCGGTGCGTCGCGGGTGGCCAGTGCCAGCAGCAGCCGCGCCTTCTCACCGCCCGAGAGCGAGCCGACCTTGGTGTCGGCGCGCTGGACATCCAGGCCGAACCGCGCGAGCTGCGAGCGTATTTGCGCCGGGGTCGCACGCGGCAGGGCGCGCGCCATGTGATCGACCGGGCTCTCGTCGAGGAACAGGTCCTCCTCCTGGTGCTGGGCGAAGAACCCGACGGTGAGGCGCGGGGTGCGGAACATCTCGCCCGCGAGCGGATCGAGCCGCCCGGCGAGCAGCTTCGCGAGCGTGGACTTGCCGTTGCCGTTGCGGCCCAAGAGCGCGATCCGGTCCTCCTGATCGACGCGCAACGAGACCTCGCGCAGCACCGGCGCGCCGCCATAGCCGACCGCGACGCGGTTCAGCGTGATCAGTGGTGGGGCGAGCGCCTTCGGTTCAGGGAACGAGAAATGCGTTGGCGCATCCTCGACCAGCGCCTCGATCGCCGGCAGCCGCGCGATCGCCTTCAACTTGGACTGCGCCTGGCGCGCCTTCGACGCCTTGTAGCGGAACCGATCGACAAAGGCCTGGAGATGCGCGCGCTGCGCAGCGATCTTCTCCGCCATCGCCGCCTGCTGCGCGGCGCGCTCCTCCCTGATCCGCACGAACGCCTCGAACCCGCCCGGGTAGAGCGCGATCTTCCCCCGATCGAGATGCGCGATTGTATCGACCGCGCGGTCGAGCAGCGTGCGGTCGTGGCTGACGATGATCGCCGCACCGACGAAGCGGGCGAGCCAGGATTCCAGCCACAGCGTCGCCTCGAGGTCGAGATGGTTGGTCGGCTCGTCGAGGAGCAGGAGGTCGGGCTCGACGAACAGTGCGGCGGCGAGTGCCACGCGCATGCGCCAGCCGCCGGAGAACGAGCCGACCGGGCGCGCCTGTGCCTCGGCGTCGAAGCCGAGCCCGGCGAGGATGGTCGCGGCGCGCGCCGGGGCAGCGTCGGCGCCGATCGCACGCAGCCGGTCGTGGATGTCGCCAAGAAGCTCGGGCGCGGCGGTCTCGGCCGCGGCGAGCAGGTGCGTGCGTTCGGCATCCGCGGCCAGCACGGTGTCGATCAGGCTCGCCTCACCCGACGGCGCCTCCTGCGCCACCCGGCCGAGCCGCGCGCGCGGACTGAGCCGGATCCCGCCGCCGTCGAGGCCGAGCTCGCCGGCGATCGCCTTGAGCAGGGTGGACTTGCCCGCACCGTTGCGGCCGACCAGCCCCACCTTCTGGCCGGGTGCGATGGTCAGATCCGCCCGGTCCAGCAGCGTCCGTCCGGCGATCCGGATGGTCGCCGCCTCGATTGCCAGTACCGTCATGCGCGCGGTTTAGCCGCCTTGGGCGCGGCGAGGGAAGGGCAGGGGGTTCCCTTCCGGGCCGTCCTGCCCTAGACGGCCGCACATCTTCGCATCCCAGGGGACACGGAATGGCGGTCGAGCGCACCTTCAGCATCATCAAGCCCGACGCGACGCGGCGGAACCTCACCGGCAGGATCAATGCCGTGTTCGAGCAGAACGGGCTGCGCATCGTCGCGCAGAAGCGCATCTGGATGAGCCGCCAGCACGCCAAGACCTTCTACGCCGTGCACAAGGACCGGCCGTTCTACGCCAGCCTGGTCGATTTCATGTGCTCCGGCCCGGTGGTGGTGCAGGTGCTCGAGGGCGAGAACGCGGTGGCGAAGCACCGCGAGGTGATGGGCGCCACCGACCCCGCCAAGGCGGCCGACGGCACGATCCGCAAGCTGTTCGCCGAGAGCATCGAGGCGAACTCGGTGCACGGCTCCGACAGCGTCGAGAACGCAGCGATCGAGATCGCCTATTTCTTCGCCGGCTACGAGATCGTCGGTTAGCGGTGCAGACTACCGGTCGGGGCATCGGCCGAAGGCGATCGCCTCGATGCGCGCCTCCAATGCCGTGGCCGCCTGCGCCCCGATCGCGACCTCAGTGACGTGGCCGGTCGGCGCGATGCCGTAGGCGGCGCGGAACTCGGCCGCCAGCGCCACGCGCTCCTCGATCCACACGCCGAGCGGCGCGTCCCCGGTCTGGCGCCAGCGGCTCTGCTCGAGCAGCAGCAGGAGCGGCGTCGGGTGCCAGGCCGGCGCGCCGGCCTCGCCGCCCCAGCGGTAGGAGAGCGCGAAGCCGGGCACCATCCGCCCGCCCGACATCATGCGCGCGAAGCCGAGCGCATAGCGCTGGCCCAGCGTCATGCGCTCGCCGTCGGCCTCGAATCCGATCTGCAGCACGAGCCCGGAGCGGTCGGACGCGCCGCCCGGCTCCAGCCGCCAGCGCCAGGAGAGGCAGAGCACCGGCGACACCGGCACGCGCAGCGGCCGGAACACGATCCCCGCGCCGGAGCCGCTGATGCGGATCGCGGCCTCACCCTCGGCGGCGAACGAGAGCGGCACGCGCCCGTCGATCGGCTGGATGCGCCAGCCCTGCGCGACGAGCGCCGGATCGGCCGACGCGTCGGCGGGCCCGGCGGATGCCAGCATCACGGCGAGGAGGAGAAACCGGTGCGTCTCCACCATCGCAGCATAGCATCGCGCCGACGCGCCAATCAGCGCAGCGTGATCCAGTTCAGCACCACGAAGTCGTCCGCCCGCTGCACCACCCGCACCCGGTCGCGGTGCGCCCAGGCGAGCGCCTGGTGGTGCAGCGGCAGATAGACCGCATCGGCGCGGATCATCGCCGCCGCCTGGTCGATCAGCGACTGCCGCCGCCCGGGATCGAACTCCTGGCCGATCGCGGCGATCAGGCCGTTCACCTCCGCGCGGTCGTAACCCGTGTAGTTCCAGCTGCCGAGCGCGCGGTCCGGGTCGCGCGCATGCACGAGGAAGCGCAGCGGGTGGTGCGCGTCGTAGGTGCCGGCGGACCAGCCGAGCAGGAAGAAGCTCGTGTCGAGCCGAGCGAGTTTGGGGAAGTACTGCGCACGCGGCATCAGGTTTACGCTCAGCCGGATGCCGATGCGCGCCAGCATCGGCGCGACCGCCTGGCAGATCGCGTCGTCGTTCACGTAGCGGTCGTTCGGGCAGTCCAGCGTAAGCGCGAAGCCTTCCGGGAAGCCGGCATCCGCCATCAGCGCGCGTGCCCGGTCTGGGTCGAACACCGGCCGGCGATCCTCGGCCTGGTTGTGGCCGGCGACACCCGGGCCCCAGAGCAGTCCGGCGGGCGTGGCCGCGCCGCGCATCACGCGCGTGCGGATCGCTTCGGCATCGATCGCATGGCCGATCGCGCGCCGCACGCGCCCGTCGGCGAGCGGATTCGCTCCGCCGGCATCGCCGTGTTTCAGCACCGGACCAATGTCGAAGCCCAGGAAGATCGAGCGCAGCTCCGGTCCCTCGAGCACGACGATCCCGGGGCTGGCCTTCAGCCGGGGCACGTTCTGCAGCGGCACCGGCATGATCAGGTCGACCTCGCCCGAGGCCAGTGCGGCGAGCCGGGTCGCGTCCGAGACGATCGGGCGGAACTCGACCTCGGCGAGCATCCCGCGGTTCCGGTCCCACCAGGCCTCGTTGCGTGCCAGCACTGTCAGCCGGTCGGCCTCGCGCGAGACCACCTTGAACGGCCCGGTGCCGTTGGCGTTGCGGGTGGCGAAGTTCTCGACGTTGCGCGTGGGGTTCGACGCCTCGGCGGCGCCGTTCCGCTCGGCCCATGCGCGCGACACGATCAGCACGTTCGCGAGCGCCTGGGGCAGGATCGGATCGGGTGCCGGGGTCACCAGCTCCACCGTGCGTGGATCGACCACGCGCGCCTCGGCGATCGGCGCAAGCATGCCGCGCACGCCGGCGAGCTGGCCCTTGCCGCGCGCGATCGAGAAGGCGACATCCTCGGCGCTGAACGGCGCGCCGTCCTGGAACGTCACGCCCTCGCGCAGCGTGAAGCGCCAGACGCGCGGGGCGACGTTCCGCCACTCGGTCGCGAGTGCCGGTTCGAGCGACAGGTCCGGCGCGCGCCGCACCAGACCCTCGTAGACATTGCCGAGGAAGGAGAGCGTGAAGCCCTCGGCGAGGCCGTGCGGGTCGAGCGTGGCGACATCGGTGCCCGCGGCCCAGCGCAGCGACTGGGCCTCGGCAGGCGTGGCCGCGAGCGCGGCGGCGAGGGCAAGGGCGGCGAGCCGGGTCATGACGGTCTCCCTGGTGTGACCGGTGTACTCTACCGCGCCGCGGGTCGCGCGCGCAGCGCAACCAGATCGACCGGCGTGGCGATCCCCTCGACCGCCGTGTCCGGCAGGGCGGCGAGCACGAGGCGCGGCCGCCAGCCCTGGAGGCGCGCGGCCTCGGCGGCGGCGGCTGTCGCAAGCGCGGCCACGCCCTCGGCCTTGGTGTGCTTCTCGAGCTTGGCGGCGAGGTTCACCGGATCGCCGAGCACCGTGTATTCGAGCCGCGTCGGATCGCCGATCGCGCCGAACACCAGCGGCCCGGAGGCGACCGCGGCGCCGATGTGCGGCGCGGGCAGCCCGGACGCGCGACGGCTCGCGGTCCAGTGCGCGCCCGACTCAGCGATCGCCTCGAGCGCGCGCATGGCCCGGGCGGCGGCATCCGGCATCGGACGCACCGCGCCGAAACTCGCGAGGATGCCGTCGCCAAGGAACTTGTCGATGCTGCCGCCCTGCGCGGCGATGATCGGCACGACCAGCGCCTGGTAGTCCGCGAGCAGACGCATCAGCCCGGGCGGATCGAGCGTCGCAGCGAGCGCGGAGAAGCCGCGCAGGTCCACCATCAGCGCCGCCCCGTGGCGCAGCTCGGCGTCACCGGGCCGGACTGCGCGCTCGGCGCCGATGATGTGCTGCGCGACCTCGGGGGCGAAGAAGCGGGCGAGCTCGGCCGAGGCGATCGCGCCGGCCGAGGCCTGCACCAGCACGCGCCGGGCGCGCACGATCGCGAGCGCCAGGATCACCGCGACCACGACGATCGAGACGATCTTGTCGATCTCCGCCCCGACCAGCACGCGCGCGCTGTTCATGTAGGCGACGTAGTCGCGCGTGATCGTGTCCATGCCGTCCTCGGCGATCGCGTGCGCGAGGATCGCGAGCCAGCAGAGCGCCGCGGTCGCCCCCGTGAGCAGCACGTAGATCGGCTCGAAGCGGAGCGCGCGCAGCGCGATCAGGATGAAGACGTAGAGCAGCGTCGGCGCCTTCAGCGCGAAGGCGACCGGCTGACCGTACTGAAGATGGAACGACCAGATCGTCAGCATCAGCACCGTGACGTCCAGCACCACCGAGCCGGCGAGCAGGGGCGGCGTCAGGCGCCGGGTCAGCGCCAAGGTGAGCCGAATCGCGGTCAGCGCGGCGTAGGCGGCGAGCGTGACCGGCACCGGTTCGAACGGCACGTCGGGCGGAAAGGCGCGCTCGGCAGCGAAGTAGAGGGCAGCGAACATCACGATCGCCGCGATCTGCACGAGGCAGACCACCACCTCGGCGTCCGCCTCGGCGTCGCCTACCGCGCGCGCGGCCCGCGGCGGCAGGTCGTGCGGTGGCGCAGGCCCGAGCAGGATCGTCGCGGCCCGCTCGCGCCAGGCCGTCACGGCCGCGCGTCCTCGGCCACGAGCGTGGACCGCGTGCCGAGCGCGTCGCGGTGGCGCGCGAGCCAGCGCGCGGCTGCCGCGCGCCCGACCTCGCGCAGATGCTCCAGGAAGGCGGGTTCGGTGTTGAACTTGGAGGACACGGACAGCGTGCGCATCTCCTCCTCCGCCTCGATCATGTGTACGCGCACGCGCGGGTACCGCGCGGGATCGAGGTTCTCGGTCTCGATCAGCCGCGAGACGAAGGCGATGGCGCGCAGCTCGCGCATCAGCGAGGCGTTGAAGCTGATCTCGTTGATGCGGTTCAGGATGCCGGCCGCGGTCGTGGGCGCGTCCTCGCGCGTGCGTGGGTTCACCTGCACGATCACGAGGTCGCGCGGATGCGCGCCGTAGATCAGCGGGAACAGCGCCGGGTTGCCGGTGTAGCCGCCGTCCCAGTAGGGCTCGCCGTCGATCCGCACGGCCTGGTGCAGGAATGGCAGGCAGGCCGAGGCGAGCAGCACGTCGCGGCCGATCTCGGCGCGGGCGAACACGCGCAGCTCGCCGGTGCGCGCATTGGTGGCCGAGACGTAGAGTGCCGGCGCGGCAGGGTCGGCGAGGGCGGCAAGATCGAGCGTGGCGTCGAGCACCTCGGCGACCGGGTTCCAGTCCAAAGGGTTCACCTGATAGGGCGAGAACAGCCGGGTCGCGATGTCGAAGGCGATCCAGCCCGGGTTGTGGTCGAGGCTCCAGCGTCCGGCGAGCCGGTCCCACGGCGTGCGCGGGAAGGGCGAGAGCCGCTCGAGCCCGCCGATCGCCGCCCAGAACCGCGCCAGTGCGGCGCGCGCGCCCTCGCGACCGCCGGCGGCAAGGCCGCTCGCCAGCGCGGCGCCGTTCATCGCCCCGGCCGAGGTGCCGCTGACGGCCTCGATCGCGACACCGTCGTCATCGAGGAGGCGGTCGAGCACGCCCCAGGTGAAGGCGCCGTGCGCGCCGCCGCCCTGCAGCGCCAGGGTGATCGGCTTCGGTCCTGCTCTTCTGCCCCGGCCGCCTGCGTCGTCCATGCTGCGCCTCCCGTTGCTCCTCCGGGAGTTCGCGCCGTCCGCGGCACCGGGGCGATCACGAAACCGGGAGCGTCGCCCGCGGGCCTGGGTCTAGGCCGCCTCGCGCCGGCGCACCCCCATCTCGGCCAGGGTCTCGCCGATCGCGGCGACCGCGCGGCCCATGTCCTCCGGGAACACCCGGCCGATCGCAGCCACGCGGAAGGTCGGCACCGCGGTGGTCGAGAAGTTGCTGATCAGGAAGCCGCGCCGCTTCAAGAGATCGACGAAGCGCTGCAACTCCCAGGCAGGATCGCGCGGCTGGAGCATGTTGACGATGATCGGCCCCTGCCGCTCGCGCGGCAGCCACGGCGTGAGGCCGAGGCCGGTGAGCCCCTCCCACAGCACGCGCGCATTCTCGGTGTAGCGCGCGAGCCGGGCGGGCTGGCCGCCCTCCGCCTCGAAGATGTCGAGGGCCACGTCGCAGGCCCCGAGCGCCTGGATCGAGGGCGTGAAGCGGATCGAGCCCCAGCCGTAGAGCAAGGCGTGGCGGTAGATGTCCGACAGATCGAACGACCACGATCCGGCGTTGCCGGCGCATTCCTCCAGCCGGTCGATGCGCGCGACCGCGAAGCCGATGCCCGGCATCGCCTCCAGGCACTTGTTGGAGGAGAACACAACCGCTTCGGTCTCGGGGTGTGCTGCGAGGTCGAACGGGATCGCGCCGAAACCCGACACCGCATCGACGATCAGCCGGCGGCCGGCGTCGCGCACGGCGGCGGCGATCTCCTCGATCGGGTTGATCAGCGCGGTCGCGGTCTCGCTGTGCACGACGCTGACCACACCGACCGTCGGGTCGGCGGCGAGGGCGGTCGCGTCCGCCGCGGCCGGGACCGCCTCACCTTCGGCGATCTCGAGCACCACCGGCACCCGCCCGGCCTCGCGCGCGAGCCGGATCATGCGCACGCCGTAGTTGCCGTTCGACGGGATCAGCACCTTGGCCCCGGGCGGGACGAAGGTGCGCAGCGCTGCCTCGACGATGAAGTGCCCGCAGCCCTGCAAGGGCAGGCAGACATGGGTGCCGGCCACGCCACCGGCGATCGCACGCACCCGCTCGCGCATCGCGGCGTAGCGGGGGCGGGTGTCGTTGTCCCAGGGGGCGATGTCCTGGGCCATCGCGGCCTTGACGCGCGGATCGGTCTGTACGGGGCCGGGAATCAGCAGCTTCATGGCCGCGCCCATGCCATGCCACCCGCTGCCGGTCCAGAGCGTCACGCGATCAGCGGGCCGGCCGCCTCGCGGAACAGCTTGCGCCGGATCGCCTCGGCGAAGGCGGCGTAGTCGCCGGCGCGGATCACGAAGGCGCCGGGGCCGCCGATCACCTCGTCGCGGTAGTACGCCTCGAGGTCCGGCTCCTCGTCGACCACCGCGAGCCCATTGACCGTCGCGCCCAGCGCGAGGGCGGCGGCGCGTCCGGCGGCGACCGGCATTCCCGCGTTGCTGCTGCCGTCGCCGGAGACGTCGATCACGCGCCGCGCGGCCGGATACGGGCACCGCGCCAGCAGGGCCGCGGCGGCTGCCAGCCCCTCGCCGAGCGCGGTGGCGCCGGCGGGCACGATGCGCGGGGCATGATCGATCGCCTCGGCGAGCGCGCCGGCGTCCTCGGGGCTCGCGACCCGGGTCCAGGGCACCGCGAGGTCGCGTGCGCCGGGGCCGGACCAGAACAGCATCGCGACCACCGCCGCGCCCCGCGCTCCACCGGTCAGCCGCGCCGCAAGCTCGGCATCGCGGAGCGCCGCCGCGTAGCCGCCGATCATCAGCCCGAACTCGCGGAAATCCACACTCGCGGAGACATCGACCGCGAGCGCTAGCGCGAGGTCGACCGGCGCGGCGGCCGCCGGGATCGCCAGGGTCGGAGCGGCAAGCACCAGATGCCGTCGCGGCATGTTCATCCTTCCGTCACCCTCACCCTGCTACCAGACGATCGTCGTCGCCGTACCCTGTCCGTGATGCGCGATGGTGTCTGCTCCATGATCGCCGCTGCGCCGAGGTGTCGGCGATTTAACTCGCCGCTGGGCACGGTTCCGTTACTCTCCATCGCCTCGCACGGCGGCGGAGCCTGGACACACCGGGCCTGGGATGCATGATCCCCGACCGCTTGACGGGAACGGGGGCTTCGTGGGCGGCCGCCCGGTGCGCGCGGCGCATTGGTCTGCGCGACCTGCCGGGGACGAAGGGGGATCGGTGCTGGAGACGTCCGAGGTAAGCCTGCGCCCGGTCTCCGGCCCGATGACGGAGGTCGCGCCTCCACCACCATCGCCTCCCGAAGGCGGCAACGGCCGCCATCTGCCGGTCTCCGCCCTGATGCTCGAGCTCGCGCGGACCTGGCCGAAGCCACGCATCTCGCTTGGCGAGATGATCCATGCCTTCGGCGCGCGCGGCTACGGCATCCTGATCATCCTGTTCGCGCTGCCGAACCTGCTGCCGATCTACATCCCCGGCTGGTCGCCGATCTTCGGCATCCCGCTCGCGATCGTCTGCCTCCAGCTCGCGCTCGGCTACCCTGAGCCGCGCCTGCCGCGCGTTCTGACCGAGCGGTCAATGAAGCGCGAGGATCTGCAGATGATCGTCGAGAAGGCGATCCCGTGGGTGCAACGGATCGAGCGCTTCATTCGCCCGCGGCCGTCGGTACTGACCGAGTGGAAGGCCGACCGGCTGGTCGGCGCCTACGGCGTGTTCCTCGCCTGCCTGGTAATCATTCCGCTGCCGTTCACCAATGGGCCGCCGAGCCTCGCCTGCGCGATCATGGCGATGGGCCTGCTTGAGGAGGACAGCCGCGCGGTGGCGGCCGGCGCGGTGGTGGGGCTGCTTGCCACCGCGCTGACCTTCACCATCATCGGCGGGCTGTTCTGGGTCGCGCTTCGGGCGATCGGCCTGATGTTCTGAGCCGCCCACTGGCGCGCCGCTCACATCCGCGTTAGCCTTCGTGCGGCGCCGGTGGCCCGCAAGGGCTGAAACGGGAACGCGGTGAGGGATCTCCCGAAGCCGCGGCTGCCCCCGCAACTGTAGGCGGAGGGCGGCCTGCCACAGGCCACTGGGGCGCGTCCCCGGGAAGGCGGCAGGCCGCATCGGACATGGTCCGACTCCGCAAGCCAGGAGACCGGCCGGCGCTGGTCGTTCGCGCGCGTCGGGCGGGGTGCACCGGCGCAACGGAGAAGTCCGCATGCGGCGACACCGGCCCGGACCTGTCGCGCGAGGAGGCGGACGAGACATGACCAGATCGACCCGGCTTCCGGCACGGCATGGCCCCGGCCGTCCCTGTCACCATGGGAGCCGACCTTGCGCACATACCACCTCGCCTGCGCCGCCGCCGCCGCGCTGATCGTCACACCCGCCGCGAGCCAGAACGGCCCGCCGCTGCGCACCCTGCCAGAAACCGTCGTCACCGCGACGCGCGTGCCGACCCCGATCGCACGCATCCCAGCCGGCGTTACCGTGATCGACCGCGAGACCATCGAGCGGCGCGGCTACCGCAGCCTCGCCGAGGCGCTCGCGGCCGTGCCGGGACTGCGCGCGGTGCAGTCGGGTGGCACCGGCCAGCAGACCAGCCTGTTCGTGCGTGGCACCAACTCGAGCCACGTGCTGGTGCTGCGCGACGGCATGCCGCTGAACGACCCGTCTACACCACAGGGCCTGTTCGATTTCGGCAATGATCTGCTGTCCGATGTCGAGCGGATCGAGGTGATCCGCGGACCGATGTCCGGGCTCTACGGCTCGGGTGCGATCGGCGGCGTGGTGAACCTGATCACGCGCTCGGGGCGCGGCACGGGACGGGCGTTCACAGCGACCGGCGAACTCGCCGGCGGGTCGCAATCCACCGCTGCGGCGACCGGGGTGATCGCCGGCGAGGCGCACGGACTCGACTACGCGCTGATCGGCGAGGGATTCACGACCCAGGGGTTCAACGTCAAGCCGCGACGGCTCGCGACCTCGATCGGCGAGCGCGACGGCGCGCGCATCGGCGCGGTGACGCTGAACCTCGGCGCCCGCCTGGGCGAACGCTTCCGCGTGTTCGGCTTCGGCCGGCTGCGCGAGACCAGAGCCGATCTCGACCAAGCCGGGCGCGACGACCCGAACTACACGCTGCGCAACCGCACCGGGATGTGGCGCGCCGGGATCGCGGGCGCGCTGATCCCGGGCTTGCTCGACACCACCCTCGCGGTCGGGCAGTCGCGCGACAACCGGCAGTTCCGCGACCGCCCCGATCAGTTCGCGTTCTCGGGCAGCGACGATTCCCGCTACATCGGCACGCGCACGGTCTGGCAGTGGGACAACACGCTGCGCCTGCCCGATCTCGGCGTGGCGGATGCCGCTTCCGTGACCTTCGGGCTGCAACGGATCGAGGACCGCGCCGACGTGCAGGTGCGGTTCGACGGCCCGTTCGGGCCGTTCGGCCAGGACGTCGATCGCGGCACGCGCAACGACGCCGCATATCTAGGCGGGCAGATGCGGCTGTTCCGCCGGCTCGACCTGACGGCGGCCCTCCGTCACGAGAGGCCGCGCGCCTTCGCCGACACCACGACCTGGCGGGTCGGCGGGGTGCTGGCCATCCCCGAGGCGGCGCTGTCGGTGCACGCGGCCTACGGCACCTCGTTCCGTGCGCCGACCCTGTTCGATCTGTTCGGTGTCGGCAGCTTCGGCTTCCGCGGCAACCCCGACCTGCGCCCGGAGAGGGGCCGTGGCGGCGAGGCGGGCGTGGCGTTCGATCTCGCCGCGCTTGGGCTGCCGCCGGGCCGGCTCTCCGCGACCTGGTTCCGCACGCGCATCACGGACCTGATCGCCGACGACCCCAGCTTCACGACGCGCATCAATGTCGGCAAGGCGAACATCGAGGGGGTGGAGACCGCCTTGGACGTCACGGTCGCGCCGTGGCTGGCTCTGCGCGCCGGCTACACCTGGACGGTCGCGCAGGACGGCGACACCGGGCTGCAACTGCTGCGCCGCCCGCGGCATCAGGGCAGCCTCGGCGCGACGATCCAGGCCGACCCGCGCTTCTCGATCACCCCCGAGGTGCTGCTGTTCGGCCCGACCGCCGACGTGATCTACGCCGACAGCGGCGCGTTCCTCGGCCGCGGCCGCAATCCCGGCGGCGTGGTGGTCAATCTCACGGCGCGCTGGCGGGCGACCGAGACCGTCGAGCTGTTCGCGCTCGGGCGCAACATCACCAACAGCCGCTACGAGCCAGCGAACGCCTTCGTCGTGCCAGGCGCAGCCGTGCTGGTGGGGGTGCGCGCGGGGCTGTGACCCCGC
>NZ_JBHYDW010000021.1:31954-41678 GCF_051860475.1 Elioraea sp.
GGGGGGGGGGGGGGGGGGGGGCCCCCCCCCCCCGCGGCGGTCAGCCGAAAAGCTTCGCCGCCACCTCGGCGACACGCCTGCCCTGGAAGGTCGCCACCGCCAGCTCCTGTGGCAGCGCCTGACGCTCGCCCTTCGGCCCGGCGATCATGCCGGCGCCGTAAGGGCTGCCACCCTTCATCACCGAGATGTCGGAGAGTTCCGGCGCGGCGTAGCCGGGTGGGACATAGACCATGCCGTGGTGCAGCAGCGTGACCATCAGCGTCAGGATGGTGCTCTCGTTGCCGCCGCCGACGGCGGTGGAGGTGAACACCGATCCGACCTTGCCGAACAGCTTGCCCTGGTACCAGAGCCCGCCGGTCTGATCGAGGAAGTTGCGCATCTGCGCGGCGGCGTTGCCGAAGCGTGTCGGCGCGCCGAACACGATCGCATCGTAGTCGGGCAGTTCCTCGACCGTGGCGATCGGCGCGGCCTGATCGAGCTTGGCGCCGGCGGCCTTCGCGACCTCGGCCGGCATCAGCTCCGGCACGCGCTTGACCGTCACGGTCGCACCGGCCTCGCGCGCCCCGGCCGCGACCGCCTGCGCCATCGTCTCCACGTGGCCGTACATCGAATAGTAGAGGACAAGCACCTTCGCCATGATCCGCTCCCGTTGGTTGCCTCGGGCGCTATCTGGCCGGACGCGGGCCGCTGGTCCATGTCGGCTGGGCGATGGTGCCGATCGGCCCTGCCGATGCATCCCGCCCCGTTGGCAAGGCCCGGCGCATCGTGCACGGTCCGCCCAGCATCTCGGGCGCGGAGAACGGTCCATGGATGGGGTCACGGCACCGAACGTCGTCGCGGCGGTGAGCGAGAGCCGGCTGTGGGACCGCCTGATGGCGATGGCGCGGATCGGCGGATTCGCCACGCCGGAGGGCGATCAGGGCGTGAATCGGCCGTGCCTGTCCGCGCTCGATCGCGAGGCGCGGCGGCTGCTGATCGGCTGGGCGGAGGCGGCCGGGGCGTCGGTGTCGGTCGACCCTGCGGCGAATCTGTTCCTGCGTTGGGAGGGGGCGGATCCGTCGCTCGCGCCGGTGCTCACCGGCAGCCACATGGACAGCCAGCCGCAGGGCGGGCGGTTCGACGGCATCTACGGCGTGCTGGCCGGGCTCGAGGTGATCGAGGCGCTCGCGGCGTCGGGCGCGCGGCCGCATCGGCCGGTCGAGGTGGTGGCCTGGACCAACGAGGAGGGGGGCCGGTTCGCGCCGGGCTGCACGGGCAGCATGAGCTTCACCGGCTTCAAGCCGATGAGCGCGTTCGACGGCATCGTCGACGCCGACGGGGTGCGCTATGCCGATGCGCTGGCGCAGCACTTGGCCGAGGAGGCGGACCTCGCGCGGCGGCCGCTGGGCTATGTGCCGCACGCCTTCATCGAGGCGCATATCGAACAGGGACCGCGGCTGGAGGCCGAGGGCCAGGACGTCGCCGTCGTGACCGGCATCCAGGGCAGCCGCTGGTTCACGGTGACGGTGGAGGGGCGGACCGATCATGCCGGAACGGCACCGTTATCGCTTCGCAAGGATGCGGTGCAGGATGCGCTACGGGCGATCACGGCGCTGAATGTACTGATGCACGATCCGTCCGACGTGCTGCGCTTCACGGTCGGCTCCGTCACGGTGGAGCCGGGGACGTCGAACAGCGTGGCGCGCAGGGTGGTGTTCACGATCGACCTCCGCCATCCGGACGAGGGGGTGCTGCGGCCACGCGGCGATGCGATTCCAGGGGTGGTGCAGGCGGCGCTGCGGACGTGCACGGCGCGGGTGCATGAGCGGTTCACAGCGTGGCCCGCGGATTTCGGACCGACGGTGCCGGAGGCGGTGGCGCGTGCCGCGGCGGCGCTGGGGCTGAAGGCGATCCGTCTGCCGTCAGGGGCGTTCCACGACGCGCAGTTCCTGGCGCCGGTGTGTCCGACAGGCATGATCTTCATCCCGTGCCGGAACGGCGTGAGCCATCACCCGGGCGAGTACGCGGAGCCGGCTCAGTGCGCGAACGGCGCGCGGGTGCTGACAGAGGCCATCATCAAACTTGCCGGGCGGCCGTAAGGCCCGCCGGACCCCCTGGAGGGCGGCCGCGACCAACCGGAGCGGCCACCAGATGCAGGGGGTCCGGGGGACCAGCGTGGTCCCCCGGGTTCTTGCCTGGAGTCCTCCGTGAAGATCCTCTCCATCCAATCCTGGGTGTCCCACGGCCATGCCGGCAACGCCGCAGCGGTGTTCCCGCTGCAGCGCCTCGGCGCCGAGGTGATCGCCGTGCACACGGTGCTGTTCTCCAACCACACCGGCTACGGCGCCTGGCGTGGCAAGGTCGTCGATCCCGCGCTGGTCCGCGACGTCGTCGCCGGCGTGGACGATCGCGGCGCACTGACCGACACCGACGCGCTGCTCACCGGCTACATGGGGGACGCAGCGATCGGCGCAGTGGTGCTGGATGCCCATGCCCGCCTCATCCGCGCCAACCCGCGCGCGGTCTGGTGCTGCGATCCGGTGATCGGCGATGTCGGCCGAGGCGTGTTCGTCCGCCCCGGCATCCCCGAGTTTTTCCGCGACCGCTGCGTGCCCGCGGCGGACATCCTGACACCGAACCATTTCGAGCTCGACTGGCTCACGGGGCGCGAGACCCGCACCCTGCCCGCGCTGCGCGACGCGGCGCGGGCGATGATGGCGCGCGGGCCGAAGCGCCTTCTGGTCACCTCGCTGCATGTCGAGGGCACACCGGCGGATGCGGTCGATGTGCTCGCGCTCGACGCGGACACGGCGTACCGGGTGCGCGTGCCGCTCCTGCCGATCCTTGGGCGCGGAACGGGCGACGTGATCGCGGCGCTGTTCCTGGCCCACACGCTCGCCGGGCTGCCGCTCGCCGATTGTCTCTCCCGCGCGGTCTCGTCGCTCCATGGCGTGCTGGCCGCGACCGTCGCAGCGGGGCGCGAGGAGATGGCGCTGATCGCCGCGCAAGCGGAACTTGTGGCACCCTCGCGGCTGTTCACCCCGGAGCACCTGTCATGACCAACCCCTACGATCCCCGCACGTCCGGCTATCCGCGCGACATGGTCGGCTACGGCCGCACGCCGCCGGACCCGCAATGGCCCGGGGGTGCCGCGATCGCGGTACAGATCGTGCTGAACTACGAGGAGGGAGGCGAGAACAACATCCTGCACGGCGACGCGGCGTCGGAGGCGTATCTGACCGAGGTGGTCGGCACGCAGCCGCTGGTCGGCCAGCGCGCCTTCTCCGTCGAGAGCCAGTACGAGTATGGCAGCCGCGCGGGGTTCTGGCGCATCCACCGCCTGTTCACCTCGCGCGGCATTCCGCTGACGGTGTACGCGGTAACAATGGCGCTCGCGCGCAACCCCGAGGCGGCTGCGGCGATGGTCGAGGCGGAGTGGGAGATCGCGTCCCATGCCTGCCGGTGGATCGAGTACCGCGACATGCCGGAGGAACAGGAGCGCGCGGACATCGCGGAGAGCATCCGGCTGCAGACGACGATGACGGGATCGCGCCCGCTCGGCTGGTATACGGGGCGGTTCTCGGCCAACACCCGCCGGCTGCTGTCCGAGGAGGGCGGGTTCCTCTACTTCGCCGACTCCTACGCCGACGACCTGCCCTACTGGGAGCGGGTGAACGGCAAGCCGGAACTGATCGTGCCCTACACGCTCGACAACAACGACATGCGCTTCGGCGTCGCCCAGGGCTTCAACACCGGCGAGGATTTCGCGCGCTATCTGATCGACGCCTTCGACGTGTTCTACCGCGAGGGGCTCGATGGGCGGCCGAAGATGATGAGCGTGGGGCTGCACAACCGTCTGGTCGGGCGGCCGGGACGGTTCGCGGGGCTGATGCGCTTCCTCGACCACGTGCAGCGGCACGACCGGGTGTGGCTGTGCCGCCGGGTGGAGATCGCGCGGCACTGGCGCGCGACCTACCCGGCAGCGTGACACATCGGGAGCGGCGAGGTGTTGGCGCCGCTCGTTCCCTCACTCAGCAGCCGGATCGATGGGTGAGGGCCGCTCCATCCGCGCCAACGCCGGGAACACGCGCGCCCAGGCTTTCAGCCCGCGATCGAAGCTCGCCACCCGGAAGAACTCGTTCGGCGCGTGGTAGTCCTCGTCGCCGGTCGAGAACGCCATCGGGATCGTGTCGAGCCCGAGCTCGGACTTGAACTGGGCGCAGAGCGGCAGCGTGCCGCCGAGCCGCGAGCGGAACGGCCTGACCCCGTACACCTCCTCCAGCACGCCCTCGATCGCGCCGATGGCCGGATGATCCGCCGCGATCTCGTAAGCACCCGCGCCGCCGCCCGTGGACTTGATCTCCAGCGTGGCGAGCGCGGGGCAATGCGCGCGCAGATGCGCCGCGACGGCCGCCGCGACCTTCGCCGGGTCCTGGCCGGCGACCAGCCGGCAGGTGATCTTCACATGCGCCTCACAGGGCAGCACGGTCTTTGAGCCCTCGCCCTGATAGCCTCCCCAGAGGCCGTTGATCTCCAGCGTCGGGCGCAGCCAGATCTTCTCCAGCACGGAGCGGTTCGCCTCGCCCCAGATGCCGTGCGCGCCGATCTCGCGCCAGAACGCGGTCTCGTTGAACGGCACCGCGGCGAAATCGGCGCGGTCACGGTCGGTGGTCTCACGCACGCCGTCGTAGAAGTTCTCGACCGCCACCCGGCCGTCGTCGTGGTGCAGCGTCGCGACCAGCCGCGCGAGCAGCAGCGGCGCGTTCGCGATCGCGCCGCCGAAGCTGCCGCTGTGCAGGTCCTTCGCCGCGGTGCGCAGGATCGCTTCGAGCTTGCAGATGCCGCGCGTCGAGAGCGACACGTCCGGCTTGTCCTCGAACAGCATCCCGCCATCGGCGGACAGCACGAGCTCCCCCTTCAGCTTGCCCTTGTGCTTGGCCAGGATGGCGGCAAGCGAGGGGCTGCCGATCTCTTCCTCGCCCTCGTAGAACACGCGCACATTGCAGGGCAGCCGCCCCTCGGTCCGCATCCACGCTTCGAGGGCTGCGAGGCTGATGAACAATCCAGCCTTGTCGTCCGAGGCGCCGCGCGCATAGACGCGGTTGTTGCGCACGGTCGGCTCGAAGGGCGGGCTGGTCCAGAGCTCCAGCGGCTCGGGCGGCTGCACGTCGAAATGCGCGTAGATGACGATCGTCGGCGCGCCCTCGGCATGCAGCCAGTCGGCATAGACCGCCGGCTGCCCGCCCTCCTGCCAGATCTCGACGTTCTCGAGCCCCATCCGCCGGCAGCGCTCCGCCACCCACGCGGCCGCGCGCTGCACGTGCTCGGCATGGTCCGGCTTGGCGGACACCGAAGGGATGCGCACCAGGTCGAGATAGTCGTTCCAGAGCGCCTCGCGGTTCTGCGCGATCCAGCCCTCGACGCCGTCGGTCACGCGCGCATCCATCACTTCCCTCCGTCCACGCTGAGTGTCTGTCCGTTGATGTAGGCGGCGTAGTCGCTGGCGAGGAACAGCACCGCGTGGGCGATGTCCTCGGGCGTGCCGAGCCTTCGCGCGGCGATGCCGGCCACCAGCGCGCGCTGGCCGGCCTCGCCATAGGCCGCCCATTGCCGCATGGTCGAGGGGTTCGACAGGATGAACCCCGGCGCGACGCTGTTCACCGTGATGCCGAACGGGCCGAGTTCGTGCGCGAGCTGGCGCGAGAGGCCGATTTCGCCCGCCTTAGCCGCCGCATAGGCTTGGATGCCGGTCTTCGACACGCCGAGTCCGGCGCCCGACGAGATCAGGATGATCCGCCCGCTGCAGCGCGCCTTCATCGCCGGTGCAACCGCCTGGCTGACGGTGAACGCCGCGGTGAGGTTGATCGCGACGATCGCATCCCAGTCCTCCGGCGTGATCTGCTCGATCGGCCGCCCGGTCTGGCCGCGCACGCCGCCTGCCGTGTGCACCAGCGCATCGACCGCGCCGCCGCCTGCCTCCTCCACCTTGCGGATCCACGCCACCGCCGCGACCCGATCGGTGAGGTCGAGCACCTCCGTGGCAATGCCGGGGATGCGGCGCGCGACCGCCAGCGCATCCGGATCGATGTCGCAGGCGAACACGCGTGCGCCGCGTTCGGCGAAGCCGCGCGCGATCGCCCGACCGATGCCCTGCCCCGCGCCGGTCACCGCGACGACACGGCCGTCGAAGCGAACGATCATGCCGGCTGCCCCACGAGGGCGGCGAGTTCCAGCAGGTTGTCGTCGGTCATCGGGCGTCGCCCCTCCTCGATCTCATGGATCATCTCGACCAGCCGCGTGGTCAGCGGACAGGCGAGGCGGTGCGTGGCGCCGATCTCGGCGATCGGGGCGATCTGCGCATCCACCTCCGTGCGCCGCTTGCGCACCGCGAGGTCGCGCCAGACGCCGCTATGCGTCTTGGTGCTGGTGCGGTTGAACGCCACCATTGTGTCGATCGAGCGACGTGCGCCTGCTTCCTTCGCGCCAGGCATGAACGCACTCGGATCGAAGCCGTTGAAGCCCTCGGGCGTGATGCCCTCGGCGGCGGCCACCGCCATCACCTCGGAGCCCAGCGCGCGCCACAGACCGAACAGCCGCGGGTTGCCGAGGCTGCCTGCGATGCTGTCCTGGCCGAGCGCCTGGGCGAACAGCATCGCGCCGTACGCGAGCTTGCCCCAGAGGTATCCCCAGATGTTGTCGGTCATGATCGCGGCATCGTCGAAGTCGAGCATCGTGCGGTGCAGCGATTCGAGCCGCCCGGTGATCAGCCCGTCGATCTCGCCGATGACCACCGCGCCGCGGTTGCCATACATCACCTCCCCCGGGTCGTGCCAGTCGGCGCCGAAATTGACGAACGCCCCCACGGTCCGAGCCGGCCCGGCGATACCGGCGATGATCCGCTCGGTCAGCCCGTTCTGCAGGCTGAGCACGAAGCCCTTGGCGTCGAGATGCGGCAGCAGTGTGTGGGTTGCCTCCGCCGTGTGGTGCGCCTTCACGCAGAGGAACACCTTGCGCCAGGTGCCCGTGAGCTCGCCCGGCGTGAAGGCCGGCGCGGCCACACGGAACTCGGCCACCGGCCCAGTGATGCGAAGCCCCCGCGCGGGGTCGCTGATCGCGGCGACGTGCTCCGCGACGATGTCCACGAAGGTGACGTCGTGCCCCGCGCGCTTGAGGAACGCGCC
This sequence comes from Elioraea sp., assembly GCF_051860475.1. Lineage (NCBI taxonomy): Bacteria > Pseudomonadati > Pseudomonadota > Alphaproteobacteria > Acetobacterales > Elioraeaceae > Elioraea > Elioraea sp. The sequence goes on from NZ_JBHYDW010000021.1 coordinate 39,115, forward strand.
GACCGTGCCGCCGATCGCGCCCGCGCCCCAGATCAGGATCGGTTCCTCAGGCATCACCCCACCCCGTTTCGATCAGCGTCCGTGTCTCCTCGACCGCGACCCGCCAGATCGCCAGCATCTCCTGGTCCGGCCGCTGGTAGCGCCCGGCGAAGTTGCCGTCGCCCAGCATCGCGCGGATCTCGGTGGCGGGACGCTGCACCATCGCCGCAGTGCCCACCGGCGGCTTCGCCCCGTCCGGCACGGCGACGCCGGCGAGGCGGGTCCAGGGGAAGTTCTCCATCCAGGAGGCGTGGCTCGCGACCGGGTCGGTCGCCTGCACCGCTGCCCACACCTTTGGCGCGTTCCACCAGTTGTGGAAGCGCACCCGCGTGCCGTTGGGCTTGGCGCAGACCCACTCGCGGCAGAACGCGTCGACCGGGTTGTTCCCGCCATGGCCGTTGATGATCAGGATGCGCCGGAAGCCGTGCGCGAACAGGCTGTCGAGGATGTCGCCCACGACCGCGAGGAGCGTGCTCACGCGCAGGCTCACTGTGCCGGGATAGGCCATGAAATAGGGCGCGAGCCCGTAGGGCATCACGGGGAACACCGGCACGCCGAGCGGCTCCGCCGCCTCCGCCGCAACGCGCTCGGCGAGGATCGCATCCACCGCCAGGCTGAGTTGCGCGTGCTGCTCGGTCGAGCCGATCGGCAGCACGCAGCGATCGTCACGGCGGAGCCACGCCTCCACCCGCATCCAGTTCGCCTCGCGGATCAGCACTCGGAATTCCCTCTTGCGGCCAAGGGGGCGGAGGCTACGCTCCCCCGTCACCAGGTCAACGGGGAGACGGGACCATGACACCTACGAAACCCTTCCGCCGCCTGCGGCTACTTGCCGCCGCGGCCGTTCTCGCCTGGGCGGGCGCCGCGTCGGCGCAGGAGCTGCGCGTCGGCGTGCGCGCCGGGCCCGAGGCGATCGACCCCGCCTACATGGCGCTCGGCAACCATGCCGCCGCCGTGAAGAACATGTTCGACACCCTGGTCTGGGTGGACGAGAACCTCCAGGTTCAGCCGGGACTGGCGGTGTCGTGGCGCGTGATCGACGACACCACCTGGGAGTTCAAGCTCCGCGAGGGCGTGACGTTCCACGACGGCAGCCCGTTCACGGCGGCCGACGTGAAGTTCTCGATCGAGCGTGTACCCGGCGCCGCCGGCCCCGATGGTGGGCTCACGCTCTACACGCGCACCATCTCCGGCGTCTCGGTGGTCGACGATCACACGATCCGCATCACCACGAACGCGCCGCACGCGGCCCTGCCGCAGGACATGACGCGGATGTTCATCGTCTCCTCGCGCATCCCGCGGGAGGCCAAGACCGCCGAGTTCAATTCGGGCCAGGCCGCGATCGGCACCGGGCCATTCCGCTTCGTCTCCTGGACCCCACGAGGCGATCTGGTGGTCGAGCGCGTGGCGGGCCATTGGCGTGGCGACGCCGCGTGGTCGCGCGTCACGCTGGTCGAGATCTCGAACGACGCCGCGCGCGTCGCCGGGCTGCTCTCGGGCCGCGTCGACTTCGTCAACTACGTCCCGGTGAGCGACATCGCGCGACTGAAGCGTGACCGCAACATGGCCGTGTTCCAGGGTGAGAGCATCTACACATTCCTGCTCTACCCCGACATGCGCGAGGACATGTCGCTGCCGGCGATGCGCATGATCACCGACAGGCAGGGCAACACGCTGCCGAAGAACCCCTTCCTCGATCCGCGCGTGCGCGAGGCACTCAGCCTTGCGATCGACCGGCAGGGCATCGTGCAGTCCGTGTTCGAGGGCTACGCCACGCCGGCCGCGCAGCTCATGCCGAACTACATGTTCGGCGCTGATCCGGACGCCAAGCCGCTGCCGCACGATCCCGCACGCGCACGCGCCCTGCTGGCGGAGGCGGGATTCCCGAACGGATTCCGCTTCCCGCTCTACTGCTCGTCCGACCGCCTGCCGGGAGACGGCGCCACCTGCCAGGCACTGGGCCAGCTGTTCGCGCGCATCGGGCTCGACGTGCAGGTGAACGCGCAGCCGCGCACGATCTTCTTCCCTGCCCGCACGCGCGGCGACTACCCGATCACCATGGCGGGCTGGGGCACGCTCACCGGCGAGGCCGGCTACTCGCTCTCCGGCTTCGTGCACTGCCGCAAGCCGGGCGGCCGGCTCGGTCCGTTCAACAACAGCCACTACTGCAACGAGGAGCTCGACAAGATCATCGCCGAGGCGCTCCACACCATGGACGAGGAGAAGCGCCGCAGCCTGTTCCAGAAGGCGCAGGCGATGGCGGTGGCAGACCGGGGCCAGATCCCGATCGTCACGCTGCCGACCGTATGGGCGGGCAAGGCGAACCTCAGCTGGACCCCGCGCGCCGACGAGGACACGCTGCCCTACTTCATCCGGCCGCGTTCCTAGTCCTAGATGTTTCTTCGCACGGGGGGGGGGGGGGGGGGGGGAGCGCGGGCCGCGACCCCCCCACCCCCCCCCCCCCGCCCACGCGGGGGGGTGGCGGCGCGGGGGGGGGGGGGGTGGAGGCGCCGGGGAGGGTGGGG
>NZ_JBHYDW010000022.1:0-1298 GCF_051860475.1 Elioraea sp.
CTTGCCATGGTCCACGTGACCAATCGTGCCGATGTTGCAGTGCGGCTTCGTCCGCTCAAACTTCGCCTTCGCCATGGTGGTTCTCCGTCGGCCGTCCGGTCAGCGTTGTGGGTGGGTTACCAGCGGTAGTGCGAGAACGCCCGGTTGGCCTCGGCCATCCGGTGCGTGTCCTCGCGCTTCTTCACCGCCGTGCCGCGGTTGTTCGCCGCGTCCATCAGTTCGTTCGAGAGCCGGTCCTGCATCGTGTGCTCGCCGCGCTTGCGCGCCGCGTCGATCAGCCAGCGGATCGCCAGCGCCTGGCGCCGCTCCGTGCGCACCTCGACCGGCACCTGATAGGTGGCACCGCCGACGCGTCGGCTGCGCACCTCGACGGCCGGCTTCACGTTCTCCATCGCCTCGTGGAACACGCGCAGCGGGTCGGCGTTCGCGCCGGCGCGGCGCTTCACCGTATCGAGCGCGCCATAGACGATCGCCTCGGCGGTGCTCTTCTTGCCGTCATACATCAGCGCGTTCATGAACTTCGACAGCACGATGTCGCCGAATTTCGGATCCGGCAGGACCTCGCGCTTCTCGGCGCGGTGGCGTCGCGACATGGATCAGGCCCTCCCCGTCACTTCGGCCGCTTGGCGCCGTAGAGCGAGCGCCGCTGGCGCCGCTTGGCGATGCCCTGCGTATCGAGCACGCCGCGCAGGATGTGGTAGCGCACGCCCGGCAGGTCCTTCACGCGCCCGCCGCGGATCATGACCACCGAGTGCTCCTGGAGGTTATGGCCCTCGCCCGGGATGTAGGAGACGACCTCGAACCCGTTCACGAGCCGCACCTTCGCGACCTTGCGCAGCGCCGAGTTCGGCTTCTTCGGCGTCGTGGTGTAGACGCGCGTGCAGACGCCGCGCTTCTGGGGCGAGCCCTGCAGCGCGGGGACCTTGTTGCGCTTCCGCCGGGCCTCCCGGCCCTTGGCGATCAGCTGGTTGATCGTCGGCATCCCATCCCTCTTGTCGCGCCGGCGCCCGGCCCTCAACGACACTCGACACAAACGACGTCGCGAGCCACGGCGAAGAGCCGCGCTCGCGCGCCCGAAACCTTCGACCCCGACCTCGGCCACCCCGTGGGGCAGCGGCACCGGAGCCGCTCGCATCATAGTCCCACCGCCCTCGAGGCTCGGAGGGAGGCAAGGCCGCGGAACCTAGCCCCGCCCCCCCACCCCGTCAAGCACGGACGGGCGTCCGGGGCGAAAGCAGATAACGGCCCCGGCATTCGCAATGCCCGGCGGCCCCGGGGTTGGGCCCCCCCGCCCCCCC
>NZ_JBHYDW010000022.1:1308-15025 GCF_051860475.1 Elioraea sp.
CAGCCCGGGGGGGGGGCGGGGGCCTAACCCCCACCCGCCCCCGCATTGCGCCCGGGCGGGGGGGCCCGGGTTGGCGCCCGCCGGCCCACGCCTCGCTACTCGGCGGCGATCCCCCCGTCGGTGAGCGCCGGCGTCTCGCCGGTGACGGCACGGCCCTTGTCGCGCTGCACCGCGAGCGCCTTGAGCCGCATCATCACGTTGCCCGTGCCCGCCGGGATCAGCCGCCCGACGATCACGTTCTCCTTCAGCCCGGCGAGCGTGTCGATCTTGCCGGCCACCGCCGCCTCGGTGAGCACCCGCGTGGTCTCCTGGAACGACGCCGCCGAGATGAAGCTGTGGGTCTGCAGGCTGGCCTTGGTGATGCCCTGGAGCACCGGGAACGCCTTGGCCGGGCGCTCGTCGGCGGCGACCCGCTTCTCGTTCTCGATGTCGAACTCGATGCGGTCCACCTGCTCGCCGACCAGGAAGGTCGTGTCGCCCGGATCCTCGATCTCCACCTTCTGCAGCATCTGGCGGACGATCACCTCGATGTGCTTGTCGTTGATCTTCACGCCCTGCAGCCGGTAGACGTCCTGGATCTCGTTGACGAGGTAGTTCGCCAGCGCCTCGACGCCCAGCACCTTCAGGATGTCGTGCGGCACGCGCGGCCCGTCGACCAACGGGTCGCCGATCCGCACATAGTCGCCCTCCTGCACCGAGACGTGCTTGCCCTTCGGGATCAGGTACTCGCGCTCCTCGGTGGTCTCGTCGTTCTTCACGACGACGCGGCGCTTGGCCTTGTAGTCCTTGCCGAACTCCACGCGGCCGTCGATCTCGCTGATGATCGCGTGGTCCTTCGGCCGCCGCGCCTCGAACAGCTCGGCCACGCGCGGCAGGCCGCCCGTGATGTCGCGCGTCTTCGAGCTCTCGCGCGGGATGCGCGCGAGCACGTCGCCGGCGTTCACCTTGGCACCGTTCTCGACCGAGAGGATCGAGTCAACCGAGAGGAAGTAGCGGGCCTCCGAGTTGTTCGGCAGCTTGACGATCTCGCCCTTCTCGTCGCGCAGCACGATGCGCGGGCGCAGATCCGCCCCCTTCGCCGCCTGCTTCCAGTCCACCACCACCTTGGACGACAGCCCCGTCGCCTCGTCCACCCGCTCGACGACGGTGATGCCCTCGATCAGGTCCACGTAGTCGACGATGCCCGACCGCTCGGTGATCACCGGCAGGGTGTAGGGGTCCCACTCGGCGAGCTTCTGGCCGCGCGCGACCTGCGCGCCCTCGTCGGACAGCAGCTTCGCGCCGTAGGGCACGCGGTAGCGCGCGCGCTCGCGGCGCTGGTCGTCGAGCAGCACGAGCTCGCAGTTGCGGCTCATGACGATCGGCACGCCCTGGCTGTTCACCACCACGTTGCGGTTCTTCACCGTGACGATGCCGTCGCCGGCCGCCTCGACCTGGCTCTGCTCCGCGCCGCGCTGGGCCGCGCCGCCGATGTGGAAGGTGCGCATCGTCAGCTGCGTGCCCGGCTCGCCGATCGACTGCGCGGCGATCACGCCGACCGCCTCGCCGATGTTCACCGGCGTGCCGCGCGCGAGGTCGCGCCCGTAGCAGGCGCCGCACACGCCGGTGCGGCTGTCGCAGGTCAGCACCGAGCGGATATAGACGCTCTCGACGCCCGCCCGCTCGATCGCGTCCGCCTCGACCTCGCCGATCAGCGTGCCGCGCGGCGCGATCACCGCCCCCGTCACCGGGTCCTGCACGTCCTTCGCCACCGTGCGGCCGAGGATGCGCTCGGACAGCGACGAGACCACCTCGCCGCCGTCGAGCACCGCGCGCACGGTGATGCCGCGCTCGGTGCCGCAATCCTCCTCGATGATGATGCTGTCCTGCGCGACGTCCACCAGGCGGCGCGTCAGGTAGCCGGAGTTGGCGGTCTTGAGCGCGGTGTCGGCGAGCCCCTTGCGCGCGCCGTGCGTCGAGTTGAAGTACTCGAGCACGTTCAGCCCTTCCTTGAAGTTCGAGATGATCGGCGTCTCGATGATCTCGCCCGAGGGCTTCGCCATCAGCCCGCGCATGCCGGCGAGCTGGCGCATCTGCGCCGGCGAGCCGCGCGCGCCCGAATGGCTCATCATCCAGACCGAGTTGATCTGCTTGCCGATCTCGCGCTTCGAGATCTCCTTCATCATCGTCGCAGCGACTTCCTCGGTGCAGCGCGACCAGGCATCGACCACCTTGTTGTAGCGCTCGCCCCAGGTGATCAGCCCGTCCTGGTACTGCTGCTCGAACTCCTTCACCTCGGCCTCGGTCTTGGCGATCAGCCCGCGCTTGTCGGCCGGGATGATCATGTCGTCCTTGCCGAAGCTGATCCCGGCCGTGGCCGCGCTGCGGAAGCCGAGCCCCATCAGCCGGTCGGCGAAGATCACGCTCTCCTTCTGGCCGCAGTGGCGATAGACCGCGTCGATCACGTCCGACACCGCGCGCTTGGTGAGCTGGCGGTTGATCAGCGTGAAGGGCAGGTTCGGATGCTTCGGCAGGATCGCGCCGATCATCATCCGCCCCGGCGTGGTCACCACGCGCTCGATCGTGGTCACCCCGTCACGGTCCATGGTCTCGCGGCGCGTGCGGATCTTGCTGTGCAGCGTGATCGCGCCGGCCGCGAGCGCCTGCTCGATCTCGCCCATGCCGATGAAGGCGGGGGCGGACTCGTCCGGCGTCTCCTCGTACTCCTTGGTCTCGAGGCTCAGGTAGTAGATGCCGAGCACGATGTCCTGGCTCGGCACGATGATCGGCTTGCCGTTCGCCGGGCTGAGGATGTTGTTGGTCGACATCATCAGCACGCGCGCCTCGAGCTGCGCCTCGAGGCTCAGCGGCACGTGCACCGCCATCTGGTCGCCGTCGAAGTCGGCGTTGAAGGCCGTGCAGACCAGCGGATGGAGCTGGATCGCCTTGCCCTCGATCAGCACCGGCTCGAAGGCCTGGATGCCGAGGCGGTGCAGGGTCGGCGCGCGGTTCAGCAGCACCGGATGCTCGCGGATCACCTCCTCGAGGATGTCCCACACCTCGGGACGCTCCTTCTCCACCATCCGCTTGGCGGCCTTGATGGTGGTGGCGAGGTTGTACTTCTCGAGCTTGGAGTAGATGAACGGCTTGAACAGTTCGAGCGCCATCTTCTTCGGCAGCCCGCACTGGTGGAGCCTGAGCTCGGGTCCGACCACGATCACCGACCGGCCCGAGTAGTCCACCCGCTTGCCGAGCAGGTTCTGGCGGAACCGCCCCTGCTTGCCCTTCAGCATGTCGGAGAGCGACTTCAGCGGCCGCTTGTTGGCCCCCGTGATCGCGCGGCCGCGCCGTCCGTTGTCGAACAGCGCATCGACCGCCTCCTGCAGCATGCGCTTCTCGTTGCGCACGATGATGTCGGGCGCGCGCAGCTCGATCAGCCGCTTCAGCCGGTTGTTGCGGTTGATCACGCGACGGTAGAGGTCGTTCAGGTCCGAGGTCGCGAACCGGCCGCCGTCGAGCGGCACCAGCGGACGGAGCTCGGGCGGGATCACCGGCACCACGTCGAGGATCATCCACTCCGGCCGCGCCCCGCTCTCGAGGAACGCCTCGATCAGCTTCAGCCGCTTGACCAGCTTCTTGCGCTTGGCCTCGGAGGTCGTCTCCTTCAGATCGATGCGCAGCCTGGTCTTCTCGGCGGCGAGGTCGATGCCGGCGAGCACGCCCTTGATCGCCTCGGCGCCGATGCCGACCGAGAACGCATCCTCGCCGAACTCGTCGACCTTGGCCTGGTACTGGTCCTCGGAGACGAGCTGGTGCAGCTTCAGGTCGGTCAGCCCCGGCTCGAGCACCATGTAGCTCTCGAAGTAGAGGACCTTCTCGATCTCCTTCAGCGTCATGTCCACAATCAGGCCGATCCGCGAGGGCAGCGACTTCAGGAACCAGATATGCGCCACCGGGCTCGCGAGCTCGATATGCCCCATGCGCTCGCGCCGCACCTTGGCGAGCGTGACCTCGACGCCGCACTTCTCGCAGATGATGCCGCGGAACTTCATCCGCTTGTACTTGCCGCACAGGCACTCGTAGTCCTTGATCGGACCGAAGATGCGCGCGCAGAACAGTCCGTCCCGCTCCGGCTTGAAGGTGCGGTAGTTGATCGTCTCCGGCTTCTTGATCTCGCCGTAGGACCAGGAGCGGATCTGCTCCGGGCTGGCGATCGAGATCTTGATCTGGTCGAAGGTCAGCGCGCCCGACTGCTGGCCCAGGATCTTCATCAGCTCGTTCATGGTCTCAACCTCGCTCCTGCCGGATGCGCCCCGGCACTGCGAACGGAACTCTCAGCTCGGGCGGGCGGCCCCGCGGGGCCGCCGCCGCATCAGGCGCCGCGGTTCTCGAGCTCGACATTCAGCCCGAGCGACTTCAGCTCCTTCACCAGCACGTTGAAGCTCTCGGGAATGCCCGCCTCGAAGCTGTCGTCGCCGCGGACGATCGCCTCGTAGACCTTGGTGCGGCCGGCCACGTCGTCCGACTTCACCGTGAGCATTTCCTGCAGCGTGTAGGCCGCACCGTAGGCTTCGAGCGCCCAGACCTCCATCTCGCCGAAGCGCTGGCCGCCGAACTGCGCCTTGCCACCCAGCGGCTGCTGCGTGACCAGCGAGTACGGCCCGATCGAGCGCGCGTGGATCTTGTCGTCCACCAGGTGGTGCAGCTTCAGCATGTAGATGTAGCCGACCGTCACCTTGCGCTCGAACGGCTCGCCGGTGCGTCCGTCCACCAGCGTCACCTGGCCCGACCGCTCCAGCCCCGCCTTCTCCAGCATCGCCTCGATGTCGTCCATGCGCGCGCCGTCGAACACAGGGGTCGCGATCGGCACGCCCGCGCGCAGATTGCCGGCGAGCTCGGCGAGTTCGCCGACATCCATGTCGGCGATCTGCTCGCGGTAGATCTCGGCGCCGTAGACGTCCTCGAGCTTCTGCTTGAGCGGTGCGAACGCGCCCGACCGCCGCGCCGCATCCAGCGCCTCGCCGATCTGCTGGCCGATTCCCGCGCAGGCCCAGCCCAGATGCGTCTCCAGGATCTGGCCCACGTTCATGCGCGAGGGCACGCCGAGCGGGTTCAGCACGATGTCGACCGGCGTGCCGTCATCGAGGAACGGCATGTCCTCGATCGGCACGACCTTCGACACCACACCCTTGTTGCCGTGGCGCCCGGCCATCTTGTCGCCCGGCTGGAGCTTGCGCTTCACCGCGACGAACACCTTGACCATCTTCATCACGCCGGGCGGCAGCTCGTCGCCGCGCTGGAGCTTCTCGACCTTCGAGAGGAAACGCTGCTCGAGCCGGCGCACCGCCTCGTCGAACTCGCGCTTCAGCTGCTCGATCTCGGCCATGGTGGCGTCGTCGGAGACCACCACGTTGCGCCAGGCACCGCGCGGGATCTCGGCCAGCACCGCCTCGTCGATCTCGGTGCCAGCCTTCAGCCCCTTGTAGCCGGAGCCCGCGACCTTGCCGAGCAGCTTCTCCTTCACGCGGTTCAGGAACGAGCGCTCCTGGATCGCCTTCTCATCGTCGCGGTCCTTGGCAAGGCTCTCGATCTCGGCCCGCTCGATCGCGAGCGCGCGCTCGTCCTTATCGACGCCGCGGCGGGCGAAGACGCGCACATCGACGATCGTGCCGGACACGCCCGGCGGCAGACGCAGGCTGGTGTCGCGCACGTCGGACGCCTTCTCGCCGAAGATCGCGCGCAAGAGCTTCTCCTCCGGCGTCATCGGGCTCTCGCCCTTCGGCGTCACCTTGCCGACCAGGATGTCGCCCGGGCGGACCTCGGCGCCGATATAGACGATGCCGGCCTCGTCGAGGTTCTTCAGCGCCTCCTCGCCGACATTCGGGATGTCGCGCGTGATCTCCTCCTGGCCGAGCTTGGTGTCGCGCGCCATGACCTCGAACTCCTCGATATGGATCGAGGTGAACACGTCATCGCGCACGATCCGCTCGGAGATCAGGATCGAGTCCTCGAAGTTGTAGCCGTTCCAGGGCATGAACGCGACCAGAATGTTCCGGCCAAGCGCCAGCTCGCCGAGCTGGGTCGAGGGCCCATCGGCGATGATGTCGCCGGCCTGCACCGCATCGCCCACGCGCACCAGCGGGCGCTGGTTGATCGAAGTGGACTGGTTCGAGCGCTGGAACTTGCGCAGCCGGTAGATGTCCACGCCCTCGGTCGTGCCGTCCTCGCGGGTCGCGCGCACGACGATGCGCGCACCGTCGATCTGGTCCACCACGCCCTCGCGGCGCGCCATGATCGCGGCACCGGAGTCGCGCGCCACCGGCGCCTCCATGCCGGTGCCGACCAGCGGCGCCTCGGCCTCGATCAGCGGCACTGCCTGGCGCTGCATGTTCGAGCCCATCAGGGCGCGGTTGGCGTCGTCGTTCTCGAGGAACGGAATGAGCGCCGCGGCGACCGAGACGAGCTGCTTCGGGCTCACGTCGATCGCCGTCACCTGGTCGGGCGGCACCATCGCGTAGTCGCCGCCCTTCCGCACGCTGACGAGATCGCCGAGGATCTGCCCGTCGGGGCCGATCGGCACGTCCGCCTGCGCGACGACGAGCTTCTCCTCCTCCATCGCCGAGAGGTAGCGCGGCGCGCCGGGCAGCACCCTGCCGTCCTTCACCATGCGGTAGGGCGTCTCGATGAAGCCGTACTTGTTCACCTGGGCATAGGTGGCGAGCGAGTTGATCAGGCCGATGTTCGGCCCCTCCGGCGTCTCGATCGGGCAGATCCGGCCGTAATGCGTCGGGTGGACGTCGCGCACCTCGAAGCCGGCGCGCTCCCGCGTCAGGCCGCCCGGACCAAGCGCCGAAAGGCGGCGCTTGTGCGTCACCTCGGAGAGCGGGTTGGTCTGGTCCATGAACTGGCTGAGCTGCGAGGAGCCGAAGAACTCGCGCACCGCCGCCGCCGCCGGCTTGGCGTTGATCAGGTCGTGCGGCATCACGGTGTCGATGTCCACGCTCGACATGCGCTCGCGGATCGCGCGCTCCATGCGCAGCAGGCCGACGCGGTACTGGTTCTCCATCAGCTCGCCCACGGAACGGACGCGCCGGTTGCCCAGGTTGTCGATGTCGTCGATCTGCCCGCGCCCGTCCTTGAGCTCGTGCAGCGTCTTCACCACCGCGAGGATGTCGGCCTTGCGCAGCGTGCGCACGGTGTCCGGCACCGCCTCGGCCGGGAAGCCGAGCCGCATGTTCATCTTCACCCGCCCGACCGCGGAGAGGTCGTAGCGCTCGGGGTCGAAGAACAGGCCGCGGAACAGCGTCTCGGCGGTCTCCGGCGTCGGCGGCTCGCCCGGGCGCATCACCCGGTAGATGTCGAGGATCGCCTCGTCGCGGTTGGAGTTCTTGTCGAGCGTCAGCGTGTTGCGCAGCCACGGCCCCGTCTGCTGGTCGATCGCCAGCGTGGCCAGGGTGTCGAAGCCGGACTCCTCGATCGCGGCGAGCTTCGGCTCGGTGATCTCCTCGCCGGCCTCCAGGTAGATCTCGCCGGTCTCCGGATTGACCATGTCCTCGGCGGCGAACCGGCCGAGCAGATCGGCACGCCCGACCAGCACCTCGGTGGTGCCGGCCTCGGCGATCTTGCGCGCGGTACGCGGGGTGAGCTTGGCGCCGGCCTCGGCCACCACCTGGCCGGTCCTGGCATCGACCAGCGCGTCGAACAGCTTCACGCCGCGGAACGCGTCGGGGTCGAAGGCGCGGCTCCAGCCCTTGGGGCCGCGCGTGAACGCCACCCGTCCGTAGAACACCGTGAGGATCTCCTCGGCGTCCATGCCGCGCACCTCGGCGGTCTCCACCGCCTCGCCGGCGGCCTCGCGCGCGGCGCGCAACGCCTCCGTGCCCGCACTCTCGAGCGCGTAGAGCAGCGTCGTCACCGGCAGCTTGCGGCGCCGGTCGATGCGCACATAGAGGATGTCCTTGGCGTCGAACTCGAAGTCGAGCCACGAGCCGCGATAGGGGATCACGCGCGCGGCGAACAGGTACTTGCCCGAGGAGTGCGTCTTGCCCTTGTCGTGGTCGAAGAACACGCCGGGGGAACGATGCATCTGCGAGACGATGACCCGCTCGGTGCCGTTGACGATGAAGGTGCCGTTGTCCGTCATGAGCGGCATGTCGCCCATGTAGACGTCCTGCTCCTTGATGTCGCGGATCGAGCGCGCGCCGGTGTCCTCGTCGACGTCCCAGACGATCAGGCGCAGCCGCACCTTCAGCGGCGCGGCATAGGTCATGCCGCGCGCCATGCACTCCTCGACGTCGTATTTGGGGTCCTCGAACTCGTACTGGACGAATTCGAGCCGGCCGCGGCCGGCGAAGTCGTCGATCGGGAAGACGCCCTTGAACACCTCCTGCAGCCCGGCATGGACACGGCCATCCGGCTTCACGTGCATCTGCAGGAAGCCCTCGTAGGAGGCGCGCTGGACCTCGATCAGGTTCGGCATCGGCGCCACCTCGGGGATACGCCCGAAGCTGCGGCGGATACGCTTCCTGCCCGTGAACGAACCGATCATCGACCTGCCCCCATGCTGGCTGGAGCCGGAACACCCGGAATGGTGGACCCTGCCCGGCCGATCCGGCGGCCGGTTCCGCAAACGACGACGACCGGGCGGAGGAGGGTCACCCCCGCCCGGCGCCGGATGGCGGCCGAGGCCGCCCTATGCGCTTGGTCGCGTCCGCTCACTTGATCTCGACGGTCGCGCCCTGCTCCTCGAGCATCTTCCTGATCTTGTCCGCCTCGTCCTTGGTCACGCCGGCCTTCACTTCCTTCGGCGCGCCCTCGACGAGATCCTTGGCCTCCTTCAGGCCGAGCCCCGTGATCGTGCGGATCTCCTTGATCACGTTGATCTTCTTCTCGCCGGTCTTGGCCAGGATGACGGTGAACTCGGTCTGCGCCTCGGCCGCCGGGGCCGCCGCCGCGCCCGGGGCTGCCGCCGCCACCGCCACCGGGGCCGCCGCCGACACACCCCACTTCTCCTCGAGCATCTTCGAGAGCTCGGCGGCCTCGATCACCGTCAGCGTCGAGAGCTCGTCCACCAGCTTCGCCAGATCAGCCATCGTCTCAGTCCTCGCATCTTGCGGTTGGGTCTTCTGCTCGCAACCCGGACCATCCGGGCCGCGCATCACGTGTTCGGAAGGCCCTCAGGCCGCCTCGTCCTTCCTCGCATAGGCACCGATCACGCGGGCCACCTGGCCGGCCGGGGCCGCGAGCACGCTCGCGATCCGTGTGGCCGGGGTCTTGATCATGCCGATCAGCCTTGCGCGGAGCTCGTCGAGCGAGGGCAGCTCCGCGAGCGCCTTCACCCCGTCCGCGTTCAGCGTCTGGGTGCCGAGCGCACCCCCGACAATCACAAGCTTCTCGTTGGCCTTGGCGAACGTCACGACGGTCCTGGCCGCCGCCACCGGATCGGTCGACCACGCGAGCGCGGTCGGACCCGTCAGCATCGGCGCAATCCCGTCGAACCGGGTGCCCTGAAGGGCGAGACTGGCCAGACGGTTCTTCGCGACCCGGAAGGTCGCCCCGGCATCCCGCATCCGTGCGCGCAGGTCGGACACCTCCGCCACCGTCAGCCCCGCATTGCGGGTGACGACGACGATCGACGTCTCCTGGAACACGGCAGCGAGCGAGGCAACGACCTCCCGCTTCTCCGTACGGTCCACGTCCCGTCTCCATCGCTTCGGCCCGGGACCATCCCGGGCCGAACTGCCCATGGACCATCCGCCTTCCGGACAGCGCCGGCGGCCAGATGGCCCGGTTCGCCTGTCCAGACGCAGAAGACCGAACCGCGATGCCGGCCCCCGCCGCCCCTTGCCGGTGCGACGGACGCCCTCCTCGCAATCCGTTCCTCCTGTCTACCGCCTGCGAGCCTTCCGGCCCCTCAGGGGGAGCGCCGCAACGCCGCCCCACACGCGGTCTCGGACAGGGTGCGGTGCGGCGATAGCCTGCCGTCCCGCGTTTCCCGCCCCCGGTTTCCCGGCGGCGGAACTCGTGTGCCGCGCCGTCAGACCGACAGCGAGGCGGGATCGATCTTCACGCCGGGCCCCATCGTCGAGGAGAGCGCGACCTTCTTGATGTAGGTCCCCTTCGCCCCGGCGGGCTTGGCCTTGGCGATCGCGTCGATGAAGGCGCGTGCGTTCTCGGCGAGCTTCTCCTCGGGGAACGAGGCCTTGCCGATCCCGGCATGGACGAGCCCGGCCTTCTCGGCGCGGAACTCGACCTGGCCGGCCTTGGCGGCCTGCACCGCGCCCTTCACGTCCATCGTCACCGTGCCGAGCTTCGGGTTCGGCATCAGCCCGCGCGGGCCCAGCACCTTCCCGAGCCGGCCGACGAGCGCCATCATGTCCGGCGTCGCGATGCAGCGGTCGAAGTCCATCTTGCCGCCCTGCACCGCCTCCGCGAGGTCCTCGGCGCCGACCACGTCCGCGCCGGCCGCCCTCGCCTCCTCGGCCTTGGCGCCCTTGGCGAACACGGCGACGCGCAGCGTCTTGCCGGTGCCGTTGGGCAGGGACGTCATGCCGCGCACGTTCTGGTCGGCGTGACGCGGGTCGATGCCGAGATTCATCGAGATCTCGACCGTCTCGTCGAACTTGGCCTTGGCGTTCTGCTTGACGATGCGCACCGCCTCCTCGAGCGGGTAGGCCTTCTGCGCGTCGAAGCCCTTGTAGAGCGCCGAAAGGCGCTTGCCACGATCGGCCATCGCTCAGCCCTCCACCACTTCGAGGCCCATGGACCGCGCGGAGCCGGCGAGCATGCGCATCGCCGCCTCCTCGTCATAGGCGTTCATGTCCTTCATCTTGACCTTGGCGATCTCGCGCAGCTGCGCGGTCGTCACCTTGCCGATCTTGGCGCCCTTGCCCGGCGCGGTTGACCCCTTCTCGAGCTTGGCGGCGCGCAGCAGGAAATGCGTGTTCGGCGGGGTCTTGGTGACGAAGGTGAAGCTGCGGTCGGCATAGGCCGTGATCACGACGGGCGTGGGCGTGCCCGGCTCGATCGCCTGGGTTGCCGCATTGAACTCCTTGCAGAACTGCATGATGTTGAGGCCGCGCTGACCGAGCGCGGGACCCACCGGCGGGGACGGGTTCGCCTTCCCAGCCGGGATCTGCAGCTTGATGTACCCGACGATCTTCTTCGCCATCTCTCACCCCTGGTTCCAGGGGGCCGCGGTGCCAGCGGGATGCGCGCAAACGCACCCCTCCCGCGTCCCGTTGTCTGCGAGCGGGCCGGTATAGGCGTGCTGGCGGAAACTGTCCAGCCCCGAATGCGCGTCTGTCAATGCCCTTGACGAGGGTCAGCCCCGACGACCCGGCGCCCTCGCGCCCGCCGCGGCTGACCGCGCTGGTGGTCGCCGCCGCCCTGTTCATGCAGAACATGGACAGCACGGTGATCGCGACCGCCCTGCCGGCGATCGCGGCCGGGTTCGGCTCCGACGTGGTGACGCTGTCGCTGGCGCTCACCGCCTACATGCTGAGCCTGGCGGTGTTCATCCCGGCCTCGGGGTGGCTGGCGGACCGGTTCGGCGCGCGGCGGGTGTTCCAGGCCGCGATCGTCGTGTTCACGGTCGGCTCGGCCCTGTGCGGGCTCGCGCCGACGCTGGCCTTCCTGGTGGCGGCGCGGGTCGTGCAGGGCATGGGCGGGGCGCTGATGGTGCCGGTGGGGCGGCTGGTGCTGCTGCGCTCGGTGCCGAAGAGCCAGCTGGTCAGCGCCATGGCCTGGCTGAGCATCCCGGCGTTGATGGGGCCGCTGCTCGGCCCGCCGGTGGGGGGCCTGATCGTCACGCATGCGTCGTGGCGCTGGATCTTCGCGCTGAACATCCCGGTCGGGCTGATCGGGCTGGTGCTGGCGACCCGCGTGATCCCGGAGACCCGCGGCACGGCGAGCCGGCGGCTGGACGGGCCGGGGTTGGCGCTGTCGGGGCTGGCGCTGGCCGGGATCATCCTGGGCGGCGAGTTGCTGACCAAGCCGGTGCTGGGGGTGCCGGCGGGCCTCGGCGTGCTGGCGGTCGGGCTGACGGCGGGCGCGGTCTATCTGCGCCATGCGCAGCGGAGTGCGCGGCCGGTGCTGGACCTGCGGCTGCTGTCGGTGCCGAGCTTCGGGCTGTCGGTGGCGGCTGGGACGCTGTTCCGCATCGGCGTGGGCGCGATTCCGTTCCTGTTGCCGAGCATGATCCAGATGGGGTTCGGGTGGAGTGCGGCCGAGGCGGGTTTGATCACCTTCTCGGCGAGCGTGGGCGCGATCGCGATGAAGATGGCCGCGGCGCCGCTGTTGCGCCGGTTCGGCTTCCGCCGGCTGCTGGTGCTGAACGGGGCGCTGTCGGCGGCCTCGATCGGGGCGATGGGGCTGATGGGCGCGGCGTGGCCGGTCTGGGCGATGCATCTGATGCTGGCGGTGGGCGGGTTCTTTCGCAGCTTGCAGTTCACCGCCTTCAACACGGTGGCGTTCGCCGACATCCGGCGGCATCGGACGGCGGATGCGACGGGGTTCTACAGCACGGCGCAGCAGGTGTCGTTGACGTTGGGGGTGGTGGCGGCGGCCGGGGCGTTGGAGACGGCGATGCGCGTGTCGGGGCATGCGGTGCCGGGGGCGGGCGATTTCTCGGCGGCGTTCTTCGCGGTGACGCTGGTGGCGGTGCTGGCGGTGCCGGTGTGTCTGCGCCTGCCGGCGGACGCGGGGGACGTGATGGCGGGGCGGGGTGGGTAAATGGGATAGGGGGTTTGGGGGGACGGGCCAATGGCCCTTCCCCCCAAGGGGTTGGTCTTGATGCTGAGGGGCAGGGCCGCAAGGCCCTTCCCCTCAAACTCCCCATCCCTGGACCTCAGGCGCGGGATGTCGGGGCGTTTCGGCGGCTTGCTGCCGAGCCGAGAGAGGATGCTACAAGGAATGAGACACTCCGGAGGAGGGGTCATGCCGGAAGAGGGTGGCGGGGCGGTGCGGTTCCGCTTCGTGGCCGAGGGCATCAGCCTGTCCCGGCTGCCGCTTCACCGCACAACCGAGTATCTGGAGCTGCTCGCGGACCTGCTCGGCCGCGTGCCCGAGGTGCATCTCGTCTCCGTCGCCGAGGGCTCCTTGGCGGTGCTGGCGGAAGCCGAGCCGGCGGTGGCGGCCAGCCTGCGTGGCCGACTGCACGATGCGATGCGTCCGGACGGCGGCGGGCCGCGCGCGGCGTGGGAACGGCTGGATGCTGCGCTCGCGAAGGATCAGGCCCACGCCACGTTGCAGGAAGAGACCGAAGGCGGGGTCGTCATCGCGTTCCCTGGCGTGCGGGCGGGGGTCGGGGCGGCGGTGCCGTTCTGGCAGCCGGACGAATTGCGCGGACGCCTGGTGCGTCTCGGCGGCCGCCGGGAAGACAAGAGCGGACAGGTGGAGAACGCGGCCGGGCTGTCCGCCTTCCGCTGCGGTGAGGGGCTTGCGCGCGCGCTGCGCGCGCATCTGTTCGAGACGGTCGCCCTGCATGGCCGCGGGCGGTGGCAGCGCGACGCGTTCGGCCGCTGGCGCCGCCTGGATTTCGAAGCGACCGGGTTCGCGCCGCTGCGCGACGACGGCATTGCCGCGGTCTGGCAGGACATCGCCGGCGCCGGCGGCCTTGGGCTGAGGCCCGAGGATGAGGGTGACCCGGCCCAGGCGCTCGCCCGGCTCCGGGCCTCATGACGCGGCGTGTCGTTTTCGATACGTCGTTCCTGGCGCCGTTTCTCGATCCGACCACGCC
>NZ_JBHYDW010000022.1:15035-41596 GCF_051860475.1 Elioraea sp.
GATCCGGCCGGTACCTGGGCTGAGCGAAACGGACCAGCGCGTGCGCCTGACCCACTTCTTCGGCCGGTGCGACGCGGAGCGTGCCGAGATTCTCATCCCGACGCCTGCGTTGGCGGAACTGCTGACGCTTGCGACTCGCGAGCCGCAGCCGATCCTGGACCTGATCGACCGTCAGGTACGGTTTCGCATCGTTCCGTTCGATCGACGTGCAGCGACCGAGTGCGGCCACCTGATCCGATCCGGACTCGACTTGGCGAAGTCGAGCCGCAAGCCGCGCGGGTTGGTCAAGTTCGATGCCATGATCCTTGCCATCGCGGTGGTGGAGGGCGCGACCGCGCTGTGCACGGATGACGACGATCTCAGAACGCTGACGGAACAGCGAGGGCTCACGGTGCTCGGCCTTGGCGATCTGCCGCAACCCCCGCAGCCCGAGCTTCCGTTCGATCCGCGATCGCCGGGGTGATGGTGATGATTCGAGGCAGCGCCATCGGACGGCGGATGCGGGGGACGTGATGGCGGGGCGGGGGTAGATGGGATTGGGGGTGCGGGGGGAAGGGCCAATGGCCCTTCGCCCCCGCGGGGTTTTCTTCCTGCGGCGAAGCCGTGCACTCTGCGGCCATACGATTCGTGGCGGGGCGCGATGGCAGACACGTCACTTCATGACGCATTGATCGCCTATGCCGACGCGATCCGAAAGGATCGCGCCGCCAATCCCGGCATTGCCGGCGACGGCACTGGATTGGAATTGCTGCTGGCGCCGCGGTTCCAGCGCCTTCTGGAGGATGCGCTGCGGCTGCGCTTCGGCGACGGCGCGACGGTGCGCGTTCTGCCCGAGTACCGCAAGCCCGGCGTCGGCCGGCCCGATATCGCGTTGGCCCGCGCGGCGCAGCCCGCGCGTTCGTTCGTCGAGTTGAAGGCGCCGGACAAGAGCCTGCGCCCGACGCAACTGCGCGGCCACGACAAGGCGCAGTTCGAGCGCTTCAAGGCGCTGCCGCTGTGGGGCTTCTGCAACTTCCACACGATCCATCTGTATCGGCGCGACGCGCGCGGCGAGGAGGCCACGATCGTTGCCGCCTCCGCGCTCGACCCGGAGACGCCGGCGGCGACCGCTGAGCGGCTGATCCGCCGGAGCGACCCCACGTCGTTCCTGACGATCGTCGAGATGCTGGCGCTGGCCACGCCGCCGCGGATGCGGACGGCAAAGGACGTGGCGGAGGCTCTGGCGCATGCGGCTCGGCTGGTGCGCGGCATCACGCTCGATGCCTGCCGCGAGGGCGCGCCGGAGGCGCTCGATGCCGTGCGGGCGGAGTTCCGCGATACGCTGTTCGCGCATGCCGAGGCGGGCGGCTACGACGCGACGGACGAGAACGCCCTGTTCGCGAACGCGTTCGCGCAGACCTTGGCGTTCGGGCTGCTGCTGGCGCGGGATGCATCGGGCAAGGACCTCGACCAGCAGGCGTATCGGCTGCTGCCGGAGGGCAGCTATCCGCTGCTGCGCGCCACGCTGCGCGCGCTGACGCAGGACGAGATCATCGACCTGCTGGGCGCGGGCTTCGACGTGATGCTGGACACGGTGAACGCGGTCGATCCCGCGGTGCTGGCGAAGCGCGCGGACTACGACCCGATCCTGTATTTCTATGAGGACTTCCTGGAGACCTTCGATCCGGTCGCGCGCAGGCGACATGGCGTCTATTTCACCCCCGTTCCGGTGGTGCGGTTCATGGTGGCGGCGACCGACCGGGCGTTGCGCGAGCATCTGGGCACAAACGGGTTGCTGGACCGGGATGTGCTGGTGCTCGATCCGGCCTGCGGCACCGGGACGTTCCTGCTGGCAGCGGCCTCGGCGGCAGCCGAGCGGGCAGCGCGGGAGATGGGCGAGGGCGCGGTTGCCGGCGAACTGACGAAGCTCGCCGAACGGCTGCACGGGTTCGAGTTGCTGGTGGGGCCGTACACGGTGGCGCATACCCGGTTGCCGCGCTAACGGCGGGCCGCCGGGGCGTCGCTCGCGACGCGGCTGAAAATCTACCTCGCGGACACGCTCACGCCGCCGACCGGCGGCGTCGGGGTGGTGCCGCATCTGGGCTTCATGTCGGCGCCGATCGTGGAGGAGCGGCGGGCGGCGGATGCGGTGAAGCGCGAGGCGCCGATCCTGGCGATCTTCGGCAATCCGCCGTATCGGCGGCTGGCGGAGGGTGAGGAGGCGCGCATCACCGCCGGCTGGGCAAACGGGTTCTGGGACGATCTGAAGCAGCCGGTGCGCGAGGCCGGCTGGGGCGGCGAGCTCAATACGTTCCCAGACCTCTACATCGCGTTCTGGCGCTGGTGCTTGTGGAAGCTGTTCGAGAGCGAGGGCGCGCCGAAGCGCGGCGTGGTGTGCCTGATCACCAACCGGACGTTTCTTGCCGGCCATCCCTATGCCGGGCTGCGCAGGATGCTGCGTGAGCGCTTCGACCGGATCGAGGTGATCGACCTGCGCGGCGATCTGCGTGGCGAGCGTCCGGCCGGGATCGAGGAGGACGAGAATGTCTTCGCGATCCAGGCGGGGGTGTGCATCACGGTCGCCGTCGCCGACGGCACGAAAGCGGCGGGCACGGAGGCGCAGGTGTTCTACGCCGACACCTGGCGGCAGCGGGCGTAGCGTGGCGGCGGGTCTGTTCTCCAAGGCGGAGAAGGAGACGTTCCTGGAGCGCGTGGCGCGGGGCGAGGCGGCGCTGTCGTTCGTGCGCGTCGAGCGCGGCGGGCTCGACGATTTCCTGCCCGAGCCGTTCGCCGATGTCGCCGCCGTGTCCATCGCCGATGCGTTCCGGTTCCGCTCGTCCGGAACACAGACGAAACGGGATGAATTCGTCTACGGCTTCACGGCCGCGCAGATCGAACGCCGGGTGAAGGATTGGCTCGCCTCTACGGCGGCGGATGCGGAAGTGAAGTTCCACTCTACTGCCGCGAAGCCATGGACCGCCGCGTGCCAGACAAGCTTCGAGACGTCTCTTGTCCTGCCAACAGTGTATCGCCCGCTCGACCGACGGTTTCACTATGCTCATCCCGCGTTCAATGACCGCCTCCGACCTGAATTGCGTGCAGCCTGGGGCGCCTCGAACATCGCCCTCTACGCGATGCCCTCCGGCACCGGTGCCGGCCCGGCCGCGTGGGTGCACGGCCTGATCCCCGACTACCACGCCTTCCGCGGCTCCTACGGCGGCTACGCCTTCCCGCTCTACGACCGGCGCAACGGTCCCGCCGCGCACAACCTGAACCCCGACCTGCTGCGCGGCCTGGAAGCCGCCTATGCCCGCCACGTCCGCCCCGAGGACGTGTTCCACGCGGTCACCACGCTGCTCTCCGCCACCTCCTACACGCGCCGTTTCGCCTGGGACCTGGAGGAGGCGTTCCCGCACATCCCTTTCCCCGCCGATCCGGCGGTGTTCGAGGACGCCGCGCGGATCGGCGCCGAGATCGCCGCGCTCGAAACCTTCGCCCGCCAGCCGGCCGAAGCGTTCCGCACTGCGCGTCTCGCCGGCCGGGCCACCGGGGTCACGCTCTGGGTGCCACCGATCGGCCAGGCCTTCCGGGCGGACGGGTCGGGCAGCGGCGCGATCCCGTTGCAGGAGGACGGCTCGCTCCGCCTCGCCGGGGTGCCGGAGCGCGTGTTCGCCTTCGGCGTCTCCGGCTATCGCGTGCTCTACCGCTGGCTCGCCGCGCGCGCGGACGAGGCGCTCGCCGAGGTGCAGCGTGACGCGCTCGATGTCGCATGGCGGCTCACGGAGGTGCTGCATTGGTTCGACCAGGCCGATCCGGTGCTGGAGGCCGCGCTCGCCCGCCCGCTCACCCGCGCCGAACTCGGCCTGTAGGACGTCGCCCCGGACTGCTAGACTCACGCCATGCCGATTCACGCCCCCGACCAGACCAGCCTGTTCGATCACGTCCCGGCGCAGAGCACGGAGGCCGAGGACGAGGCGCGGCGCAAGGCCGCGCGCCGCATGGCACGACACGTCATCGCCGAACTCGAAGCGGCGCCGACCAAGCCTTGGGACGAGGCCGCATGCGCGCGCGCCAGGATGCTGGTCACCAACGCCACGAGCTGGCTGCCGGAGGACGAGCGCGACGCGCTGCGCGCCGCCTTCGCTGCCGCCCTCGCGCGACATGGCGCGGGCACGGAGGCGTCATGACCCCCGCCGCGATCGTCCGCCAACTCCAGGTGCGCGTGCGCGGCTACCAGCGCCGCAGCGCCGAGCGCTACACCACCGACGACGTCCTGAAGGATCGGCACGACGAGGCCGCGCGGGAGGACCCGCCGCCCGACCGCCCTCCCTCGGCCTCGACATCCGCGTGATCCGCCCGACCCACGCCCGATCCTGACGCACGCGCCCGCTACCCTGCGCGCTCCTCCTCGCCGCACCCGCCCGACGGCGCCGCGCGCGCCGGATAAAGCGATAAAGTCGTAAAGTGATAAAGTGACCTGCCCGCCGGTCTCGCGCTCCCGGGCGCCACGCCGCGCCGCCGTGTGTCCCCTGCCCGATCCGATAACCTGCCGTCGAACGGACGGTCGACGCGGGGCTCGGTGGCCGGTCCCGCTGCACCGCCACGGGCTGCCCAGGGCTCCGCCGACGCGCGGCCACGCTCACGACCCGTCGTGCCGCAGCCCCCTGCGGATGCGCCGCACCCCGTACCACGCCGCGCCGATCACCAGCGGCGGGCCGAGCAGCCCGGCAAGCTGTCCCGCATCCGGCAGCCCCAGAAGCGGCGCGCCCTCGCCCACATACTTCAGCAGACTGACGGCGTAATAGGCGATCGCGAACACGGAGAGGCCCTCGACCGCCTGGGACAGACGCAACTGCAGCCGTGCGCGCCGGTCCATCGCCTCCAGCAGGTCGCGGTTCTGCGCGGCGAGCCGCACCTCCACGCGCGTGCGCAGCATCCCGCCCGCACGCGAGATGCCGTCGAGCAGGGCGCGTTCGCGGCGCGCAACGGCCGCGCAGGTGCGCAGGCCCGGCACGAAGCGGCGCTCGAGGAACAGCCCGAGCCGCTGCGCGCCCTCCACCCGCCCCTCGCGCAACTCGGTGATGCGCGCCGTGACCAGCGCGCCGTATGCCTCGGTCGCGGCGAAGCGGAACCGGTTGGCGGCGGCCAGCGCCGCGGCCTCGGCGGCGAGCCTGGTCAGCCGGTCAAGCAGCCGATGATCGTCCTCGGTGGAGGCGCTGGTCGCGGCAACGATCGCATCGAGCCGGCGCTCGAACGCGGCAAGCTGCGGTGTGGCCGTGCGCGCCGGCGGCAGGCCGAGCAGCGCGGCCATGCGGTAGGTCTCGATCTCCAGCAGCCGCTGCGCCATGCGCCCGAGCCGCCCGGGCGTCAGCTTGTGCGCATAGAGCAGCATGCGCGTGAACCCGTCCGTGCCGATCCGGAAATCGGCGAACACCGCGCCCGCGCCGTCGGCCACCGTGCTGCCGACGACCTCGCCGGCGAAAGCCTCGGCCGGCGGGGCAGCCGCAAGGCCGGGCAGCACGCTGAGATGGACCGCGGCAAGGCGCTCGCCAGGAAGCGTTTCCAGCCAGGACGCGAGCGGGGGGGTGATCGCCGAGCCGGCCACGCCCGGGAGGTCCGCGACCGCGTCGGCGACGACCGTGATGGCCGTGAACTCGCCGTGCCGCTCCCAGCGCACGGTGCGCGCACCGGCGGCGATGGTGTGGTGGCGCGCACCCTCGGGCGGTGGCGCGGCGCCATGCTCGCGGCAGAACGCGGCGAAGCGCTCGCGGTCCTTCTCGGCATCGCCCTCGCCCGCCATCAGCACGACATGGCTGAGCACGGCGGGCGCGGTCAGCCGCGGATGCGGGCGCGCGTGCAGCTCGTCGTTTATCGTTGCGCGAAGTGGATGGTCCGCCACGGCCCGACCATGCCACGCATGGGCGCGCAACGGGAAGCATCGCTTGACCCTGTGCACGCGCCGGGCTCCCATCGGACGGCAAAGAGGAGGAGGGAACGCATGCGCGCGATGGCGGTGATCGAGAACGGCAAGCCGCTGCAGGCGATCGAGCTGCCGACGCCAGAGCCCGAGGGCGAGCAGGTGCTGCTGGAGGTGACGCATTGCGGCGTCTGCCACAGCGACATCCACATCTGGGAGGGCTTCTACGACATGGGCGGCGGCAAGGTGCTGACGCTGAAGGACCGCGGCGTGACCCTGCCGCTGGCGATGGGCCACGAGGTGGTCGGGCGCGTGCTCAAGCTCGGGCCCAAGGCCGCGGCGAGCGGGCTGAAGGTCGGCGATCTGCGGCTGGTGTTCCCTTGGGTCGGCTGCGGCACCTGCGCGAAGTGCCGCGCCGACGAGGACAACATGTGCCTCAAGCCGCGCTCGCTCGGCGTCTATCAGCACGGCGGCTACGCGACCCACATCCTGGTGCCCGAGCCGCGCCACCTCCTCCCGATCGAAGGGCTCGATCCCGCGCTCGCCGCGACCTACGCCTGTTCCGGGCTGACGGTCTATTCCGCAATCCAGAAGGTGCTGCCGCTGCCGCCCGACGAGCCGGTGGTGCTGTTCGGCGCCGGCGGGCTCGGGCTGAACGCGATCGCCGTGCTGAAGGCGCTCGGCCACAAGCGCATCGTCGTGGTGGACATCGACGCGAAGAAGCGCGAGGCGGCAACCGCCGAGGGCGCGACCGACGTCGTGGACGGCAAGGCGGAGACGCCCGACGAAGTGGCCGCGCGCGTGATCGCGGCCTGCGGCGGCCCGGTCGAGGCGGTGATCGACCTGGTGGGCGCGGGCCCCTCCGCGCGCGCGGCGTTCGCGTCCCTGCGCAAGGGCGGCACGCTCATCCTGGTCGGGCTCTATGGCGGCGACCTGCCGCTGCCGCTGCCGGTGATGCCCACACGCGCACTGACGGTGCGCGGCAGCTATGTCGGCAATGTCAAGGAGCTGCGTGAACTGATCACGCTCGCCCGAAGCGGCAAGCTGCCGGCGATCCCGATCGCCACGGAGCCGCTGGACAAGGCCGGCGACGCCCTGACGCGGCTGCGCGCCGGCCAGGTGATCGGCCGGATCGTGCTGGCGGCGGACGGGCGGTTCTGACGACGCGGCGCCCCCGTCACGACTCCCGCGCCAGCAGCGCCTGCACCGCCTCGCGCCATGCCCGCCACAGGGCATCGGCCTCCGCGCCCGCGCGCTCGACCGCGATCGAGGCGTCGTTCAGTGCGCGGCGCGCGGCCTCCCGCTGCGGCCCCGTGCGGTCCTCCACGGCCTGCCGCGCGCGGGTCAGCGCCGCCTCTGCCACGCCATAGGCACGCACCGCACTGCGCGCCGCGTCGAGCCTGTTGCGCAGCTCGGCCATCGCATCGATCACCGATTGCAGCACCGCCCGGCCTTCGGCGTCAGCCGGCAGACGGGCGAGCAGGTCGCGCAGCCGTTCGAGCGTGCCCGGACCGCCCGGCAAGCGCGGCGCCGCCGCATCGAGATCGGCTTCACGCCATGAGCCCATCAGCTCGAACGGCCGGAGCCCCGCATCCCACAGCCGCAGCTCGCTTCGCGTCTCGCGCTCGAAGCCGAGCCGCAGCGTCGTCGCAGAACCATCCAGCACCACCTCGTGGCGCAGGCCGAACTCGCCCTCCGCCGCGACCGCGAAGTCCGGCCGCGCGCCGGGGCGCCGCGCCAGATCGAGCACGAGCCGCCCGCGCGCGCCCTTCGAATCGATCGCGACCGCCTCCTCGACCCGCTGCACACCGCGGACGATCAGCCGCCCGCGCTGGAGCTGAACCGCGCCGGGCCGGTCGGTCGTCGAGGCGGTCCGTCCCAGCTGAACGTCGCGGTCGCGTCCGAAGGCAAGCAGGCGCTGCTCGCCCGGCGCGACCGCACGCAGGTCGGAATCGCCGAGGAAGGCACCAGACTCCGAACCCTCGGCGCCGAACACGGTGACGATCCCGTCGGGCAGGGTGCTGCCCGTGGCGTTGCTGACGCGCACCGCGAGCAACGGGTTGCGTGCAGCCAGGTCCTGCACCCACCAGACCCGCTCGGCCGGCAGGCGCGCGTCGAGGAACGGCACGTTCGCCGTCTCGCCGCTCAGCACCGTCACCGGTGCGGGCAGGGTGAAGGCGACCCGGCCGATGCTGGACTCCGCGACCGCCTGCGGCTGCGACGCGACCCGGTCCGCGACGGCGCCGCCGGGTGAAGCCGCGGTCTCCGCCGCCGCACGCATCCGCGGCGGTGCCGCCGCGGCCATCGGCGCCGGCGGCGGGGGCGGCCGCGGCCCCGTGTCAGGCCGCACCGTGACGGTCTCGGCCGCGCGCACCGGGATCTCCACCCTCGGCACCTCGATCGGCGTGTAGAGCGCCTGGCGATACGCTGCCGGATTGCCTGAGACCAGCGCGAGGCGCACGCGCTCCCAGTCCACACCGGAACGGTTCTCGACCACCGCCCAGCCGAGCAGCCGTGCCTCACCCCCGGTGGCGGGCAGGAGCAGGCGCCAGGACGGCTTCCACAGCGGCGCGCCGGTGACACTGAGCACGCCGACCTCGCGCGCCCGATCGGCCCTGAGGGCGATCTCGATCCGCCGCTGGTCCTCCGCGCGCGCCGCACCCAGCGCATCGGCCGCACGCCGCACCCGCGCCGCGAACGCGGCATCGGCGAGCCGCACCTCGTCGCCCTCGCGGATGACGACGGCCGCCAGACCGGTCTCAGTCAGGACCGCGACCCTCAGCCCGGAGTCGATCTCCTCGGCATCCGCAAGCCGGCCCGAGATCCCGCCGGCCTCGACGCGCTGCCCGCGCAACGCGCGCAGCAACGCGACCCGCGAGGCGAAGTCCTCGGGTCGCAGCGGCAGGCCGCGGAAAGCCTCGGCAGCGGCGTCCTGCGCCGGCAGGCGAACACCCTCGACGACGCCGACCGGATCGAAGACCACGAGGCTCTTGAGGAGGTCGTCCACATCCGCGGACGGCGCGCGCAGCACAACCGGCGCCTCCGCCGCGACCGTGCCACGTCGCTCGATCTGCGCGAGCCCCGCATTGGAAAGCGTGACCGAGACCACTGGCAGCTCGGTCGCGGTCGCCGGCAGGGTCACGGCGAGTGCAGCCAGGATGCAGGGACCAAGACGGCGCATGGCGCTCTCCTCCGGACGATCAGACTACCCCGCCGGGCGTTGCGCCGCACGGGTGCCGTCAAGGGCCGCAAGGCCCTTCGGGCGCGGCACCACTTGAGCGCGGCCGGGGAACCGCCATGTTCCACCCGATGGATGGTCCCTTCGTTACCCCGACCGAGCGCTCGGCAGCCGATGCCGTCGCGGCGCTGAAGGACGAGTTCGAGTTCTTCGACGACTGGATGGACCGCTACGAACAGGTGATCGACTGGGGCCGCGCGCTGCCTGCCTTCCCCGAGTCGTGGAAGGAGCCGTCGCGCAAGGTCGAGGGGTGCCAGAGCCAGGTGTGGATCGAGCCGCGCATCGCGGCGGGACGGCTCTGGCTCGCTGGCGCATCCGACGCGGCAATCGTGCAGGGTCTGGTCGCGATGCTGCTCCGCGTCTATTCGGGCCGCACGCCGCGGGAGGCGCTGGAGGTCGACCCCGGCTTCCTCAAGGAGCTCGACCTGATCGGCAACCTGTCGGCGAATCGCGGCAACGGCGTCGCCGCGCTGATCCGCCGCATCCGCGCGATCGCCACCGAGGCTGCCGCTCAGGCGGCCTGACGCGCCGTGCCGACCATCGTGGCGAACCGCCGCAACGCTGTCGCTGTTTCGGGAACGAAGCGGAAGAACTTCTCCGCGAGCTCGTAGATCATCACCGTGCCCGCACGCGGTGCGAAGCTGCCCAGCAGGCGCTCGAACGGAATCTCGCCCCAGCCGGGCGGCGCATGCAGGTCGCCCGTGCCGTAGGCAAGCTTCTCGCCCGACCCGGGCAGACGGATCGTGTCGAGCCGACCGAACTGGTCCTGCAGGTGCAGGTGCACGACATATGGCGCCATCGCCGCGATGCTCGCCGCGAGGTCCTGCTGCTTCGCCGCCGCCATCATCGCCGCATGGCCAATGTCGAGCGTCGCGCCGACATTCGGATGCCCGACCGCCGCCACCTGCGCCGCAATCCCCCAGGCGTCGTGCGTCTCGGGAATGGTCGGCAGCGGCGGCAGGTTCTCGAGCGCCAGCATCACACCGTGCCGCGCGGCCACCTCGCCGAGGTCGCGCAGCGCCTCCACCTCCATCCGCTTGCGCCGCTCGATCTCCGCTGGCGCGAGGCCGCGCTCCCAGACGCCGCTGTGCACCACCAGCACGCCGGCGCCGAGCGCCCCGGTCGCCTCGATCATCGCCCGGCACACGGCGCGGTGCAGATCATGATGCGCCGCGTCCATCAGGTTCATCCCGAGCGGGCCGTGCACCGTGTAGCGCAGCGGGAAGCGCCGCAGTACGGCGGCCAACGCCTCGACCTCCGGGCCGTTCACACGGCCGCCGGTGACGGCGAAGCTGTTCTGCAGCGAGATCTCGGCCGCCGTGCAGCCGGCTTCGGCGAACAGCGCGAGCTCCTGCGCGAGCGGCTCGGGCTCGCAGCGTCCTTCGGTCGACAGCCCGTAGGCAGTGATCGTGTCGGTCATCAACGCTCCGATAGCGCAACCCGCCCGGCTCAGGATGACGCTTCGGTGTCGTTTCGTCCAGACACCGGTTTCGGCAGGTCCTCCGGCCCCATGGTCTCGCGCTCCAGCAGCGTCGTCGCGAGCGCATCGAGCTCCGCGCGCCGCCGCTCGAGGATCGCCCGCGCCGCCGCGTGCGCCTCGGCCACAAGCCCCTTCACCGCGAGGTCGATCTCGCGCGCGGTCTCCTCGGAGAAGCGCCGCCCGCCGCCCTCGATCGGCAGGCCCAGGAACCGGCTCGTCTCGGTCTCGTAGGCGACCTCGCCCAGCGCCTCGGCCATGCCGTAGCGCGTCACCATGCCGCGCGCGATCTCGGTCACGCGCATCAGGTCGTCCTGCGCCCCCGTCGAGACCTCGCCGAACACCAGATCCTCGGCCGCGCGGCCGCCCAGCAGCACCGCCATGCGGCCCTTGAGTTCGGCCCTGGTCAGCAGGAACCGGTCCTCGGTCGGGCGCTGCATGGTGTAGCCGAGCGCGCCGACGCCGCGCGGGATGATGCTGACCTTGTGCACCGGATCGGCGCCCGGCACCGAGAGTGCCACCAGCGCATGGCCGAGCTCGTGATAGGCGACCCGCCTGCGCTCGTCGGCGTTCATCAGGCGCGAGCGCCGCTCGATCCCGGCGACGATGCGCTCGATCGCGACCGTGAAGTCGTTGTCTGTCACCGAGGTCCGCTTGGCGCGGGTCGCCGCCAGCGCCGCCTCGTTCACCAGGTTGGCGAGGTCCGCGCCGGTGAAGCCCGGCGTCAGCGCTGCAATCGCGTCAAGATCGACGCCCGGGGCGAGCTTCACCTTGCGCACATGCACCGCGAGGATGTCGCGCCGTCCCTTCCGGTCCGGCCGGTCGAGCGCGACCTGGCGATCGAACCGGCCCGCGCGCGTCAGCGCCGGATCGAGGATCTCCGGCCGGTTGGTCGCGGCCAGCAGTACGATGCCGGCCGACGCGTCGAAGCCGTCGAGCTCGACGAGAAGCTGGTTCAGCGTCTGCTCCTTCTCCTCATAGCCGCCGCTGGTCGGCCCCGCGGTGCGCGCGCGCCCGAGCGCGTCGAGCTCGTCGATGAAGATGATGCAGGGTGCCGCCGTGCGCGCCTGCTCGAACAGGTCGCGCACCCGCGCGGCGCCGACACCGACGAACATCTCGACGAACTCGGAGCCGGAGATCGAGAAGAACGGCACGCCCGCCTCGCCGGCGACCGCGCGCGCGAGCAGCGTCTTGCCGGTTCCGGGGGGGCCGATCAGCAGCACGCCCTTGGGCGAGCGCGCGCCCAGCCGGCCATGCGTCGCGGGGTCCTTCAGGAACGCGACGATCTCCTCAAGCTCCGCCTTGGCCTCGTCGGCGCCGGCGACGTCGGCGAAGGTCGTGCCGGTGTCCTTCTCGACATAGACCTTCGCCTTCGACTTGCCGATGGTCATCATGCCGCCGAACCCGGCCTTGTCGGCGAAGCGGCGGATCAGGAACCACCAGAGGCCGAAGAACACCAATGCCGGAACGATCCAGGAGAGCAGCGTCGCCAGGAACCCGGCTTCGGGCGTGCCGGTGAAGACGACGCCGCCCTTGGCGAGATCCTCGGCGAGGCTCTCGTCCACGCGCTGGGTGACGAAATAGGGGCGTCCGTCGATCGGCTCGCGGAACCGGCCGGCGATGCGCACCGGCCCGACAGTCACCTCCGCAACCTTTCCTTCCGCCACCAGGCGCTTGAAGTCGGAGTAGGGCAGTGCTTCAGTCTGGCGAGCTGCCGAGAGGAAGTCCTGGATCAGCAGCACCGCCAGCACCGCGGCGAGGATGTACCAGGTGTTGATCTGGGTCTTCTTCTCCACGGCGTGCTCCCGACTGCGCCGTCAGGGGACCAGCCAGGTACCCCGCAGCACGTCTCCGTCCGATGCGAACCCTGCGCGCCGATGCGCTCCCGGCGCAAGCCTGAGCCAGTCCAGCCGATCGACGGTGAACAGGATGACGGCGAAGTTGCGGGCCGGGCCGGCACCGCCCGGGGCGGCAGGGGGACCGTGGCATGGGGTGCCAGGCGGGCTGGCCTGGGCGTAGTCGCGCCGTGACGCCGCTGGCGTGGCCTGCCACGCCGCCTGCCAGACCGGCCCGTCGGTGAGCGTCTCGGCCCCGCCGACGAGGCGGAGCTGCACCCGAGTGCGCGGCTCCCACGCGAGCAGGGCGACGCGCGGGGCGGCGGTGATCTCCGCGACCTTGGCGCTGCGCCGGTCGGTGTGGAGACGCAGCACCCGCGATGCCGGATCGACGCCGCGCAGGATCACGCTCCGCAGCTGCGGCGCGCCGTCGGACCCGTTGGTGGCGAGCTGGACGACGCGGCAGGGATGGCGCGGATCACCGGCAGCGCGGACGAGGAGCGCCCAGGCACTCGCGAGCGCCTCCTCGAGCGTCTCGTCCATCACGCGCCGAGGGCGGCCTTTACCTTTGCCGTCGCCCCGGAGAGCGCGCCGAGCTTCGCGCCGGCCTTCACCTTGTCCTGGCTCTCGAGCCCGCGCGCCTGGCGCGCGATCGCCGCGTCCGCCTCGGCCTCGGCCTCGTCGCGCGGCAGCACCAGCACGCCGGACTCGTCGGCGAGAATGACGTCTCCCGGCATGACGGCCACACCGCCGCAGGAGACCGGCTTGTTGAGCCGTCCGCCGAGGTCGTAGAGCCGCGTGGTGATCGGCGCGAGCCCTCGGCACCACATCGGGAAGTCACTGTCCTTGATCTCCGTGAGGTCGGTGCAGGGGCCGTCGACCACGCCGGCCTTCGCGCCGGCGGCCTTCGCCGCAACCGTCACACCGCCGCCCCAGCAGGCGTGCCGGTCGTCACCGAGCCGGTCCACCACCAGCACATCGCCCGGCCGGAGCAGGCCGAGCGCGTGGTGCAGCAATGTCGAGTCCGGTCCTGGAATCGCGAGCGTCACCGCCACGCCGGCGATGCGCTTCTCGCGCAGCAGGGGCTGGATGGCGCGATCCATGAACCCCCAGTGCCGCCAGTGCCCGACCGTTGCGGTCTCGACCTGTTCGAGCTTGGCCACGAGCGCCGCCGGCAAGGGCTCCGGCATCGTCCCGATCTCGTATTTCGGCATCGTCCCTCCTCAGCGCCCCACCGCGCGCATGAACCCGAGCAGTCGCTCCACCAGCAGCACCACGCACAGCGAGAACACGATCAGCACCACCGCGAGTGCTGCGACCATCGGGTCGGTGCGGCCCTCGACATAGCGGTACATCTCGACCGGCAGGGTGGAGAGGCGCGGGCCGACGATGAACAGGCTGATCACCACCTCGTCGAAGCTGATCAGGAAGGCGAGCGCGCCCGAGGCGATCAGGCCGGGCAGTGCGAGCGGCAGCGTGACCCGGCGCACCACCGTGAGGGGAGTCGCCCCCAGCGTCGCCGCCGCGTCCTCGAGATCGGGCGGCAGCGTCGACAGCGCGGTCACCATGATGCGCACCACGAAAGGCAGCGTGACCGCGAGATGCGCGATCGCGAGCCCCGGCCAGGTCGCGGCAAGCCCGAACGGGAAGAACACCAGCAGGATGCCGAGGCCGAGCACCAGGGTCGGCAGCAGGAGCGGCGCGGTGAGCGCGGCGAAGATCGCCTCGCGTCCCGCGAAGCGCAGCCGCGCGATCGCGTAGGCCGCCGGCACGCCGATCGCGAGCGCGAGCGCGGTGACGATCGAGGCGAGGATCGCGCTCCGCCGCATCGCCCCCATCAGCGTCTCGTTCTCCCACAGCGCGGCAAACCAGCGCAGCGACAGACCAGGTGGCGGAAAGGTGAGGAAGCGGTCGTCGGAGAAGGCGATGATCACGACGAACACGCCGGGCGCCAGCAGGAACCCGTAGCCGAGCAGGACGACCAGCCGGAACGCCATCAGACGGCGATCCGGCGGGTGAGGGCCGTGTAGGCGGCGAGGATCAGCAGCAGCAGCACGAGCGCGTACATCGCGAGGGCCGCCGCCGCCGGCCAGTCGACCGATTCCAGCGCGAGGTCGTAGATCTCGGTCGCCAGCACGAACACGCGTCCGCCGCCGAGCAGCCGCGGCGTGATGAAGGCGCTCATCGCGAGCACGAAGCCGATCAGCCAGCCGAGCACGATCCCGGGCAGCGACAGCGGCAGGGTGACGCGCAGGAACACGCGCCACGGCGGCGCGCCGAGCGTGGCAGCCGCCTCCTCGACCGCGCGGTCGAGCCGGCCGAACCCGGCCAGCAGCGAGAGGATGACATAGGGCATCACGCTCTCGGTCAGCCCGATCGTCACGCCGTCCCAGTTGTTGATCAGCGGCACCGCGCGATCGACCAGCCCGAGCCCGAGCAGCGCGGCATTCACCAGCCCCTGGTCGCCCAGCACCACCATCCAGCCGACCACGCGCGCGACCCCGGAGACGAGCAGCGGCGCGACCGCCAGGATCGCGAGCAGCGGGCGGAACCGGCTCTCGGTGCGGAACAGGAACAGCGCGATCGGATAGGCCAACAGCACCGCCGCGGTGCTGGCGGTCGCGGCGAGCCGGAACGAGTTGCCGGTGAGCAGCCAGGTGAAGTCGTCGGCGAACAGCGCACGGTAGCTGTCCAGCGCGACCGCCTCGACCATCGCGCCCGAGCCCTCGGAGATGTTCAGCGAGATGCGGAACAGCCAGGCGATCGGCAGCGCGAACACCATGGCCAGGGCGGCCAGCGCCGGCGTCAGCAGCAGCCAGGGGAGCACCCGCGGCGTCATGCCGTCCCGGGAAACGCGAGCGTGTCGGCCGCCCGCCAGGCGAGGCCCATCGGCGCGCCCGGGGCGAGGCCGCGCCAGTCCGGCGCCGCGCCCGAGACCTCTGCGGCGAGGCGGCCAAGCGGCGTCTCGGCCTCGACGTGCACGACATCGCCGATATAGGTGATCCGCCGCACGGTGCCCTCGGCGCGGTTCTCGGCGCCATCCGCCGCGGCGCCATCGCGCAGGATGCGCACACGGTGCGGGCGCACCATCGCGACATGGCCCGCCGGCAGCGGCCCGCGCGCCGTCGCGACCGGCGCGGCGATCCGGTTCATCCGGCCGAGGAAGCCGGCGACGAACGGGGTGGCCGGCCGCTCGTACACCTCCTCCGGCGTGCCGACCTGGTCGATCCGCCCCTCGCGCATCACCGCCACGCGGTCGCAGATCGCCAGCGCCTCGGTCTGGTCGTGGGTCACGAAGACTGCGGTGATGCCGGCCTCACGCTGGATGTCGCGAATCTCGCCCCGCATCTCCTCGCGCAGCTTGGCGTCAAGATTGGAAAGGCATTCGTCGAGCAGCAGCAGGCTGGGGCGGATCGCGATCGCGCGCGCGAGCGCCACACGCTGCTGCTGACCTCCGGAGAGCTCGCGTGGGCGGCGGTGGCCCAGGCCCTCGAGCCGCACCAGGCGCAGCGCCTCGGCGACGCGCCGGTCGCGCTCGGCACGCGCAAGCCCGCGCATCTCGAGGCCGAAGCCGACATTGCCGGCGGCGGTCATGTGCGGAAACAGCGCGTAGGACTGGAACACGAGGCCGATGTCGCGCCGATGCACCGGCAGCGCGGTGATGTCGCGCCCGCCGAGCCGCACGCTGCCGGTGTCAGGCGGCACCAGCCCGGCGACGATGCGCAAGCTGGTCGTCTTGCCGCAGCCCGAGGGGCCGAGCAGGGCGAGGAACTCGCCCTCCGCCACGGTCAGATCGAGTGCGTCGACGGCCGGCGGGCCCTCGCCGTAGCGCTTGCTGAGCCCGGCGAGCGCGAGCTCTGCCACCGGATCCTCAACGCCCGCCGGCGGCGATCACCTCGCGGCGCCAGCGGTTGTTCCAGGTGTCACGCACCTGCACGATGTCGTTCCAGTCGAGCGGGATCACCCGGTCGCGATAGCGCGGATCGGCCGCGGTGCGGGCGAGCGCATCGGGATTCGGCGTCGCCCTGGCGTTGGTCGGCCCGTAGAACATGCGGTTGGTGAAGGTGGTCTGCGCCTCGACTCCGAGCGCCCAGTTGGTGAAGGCGATCGCCGCGGCGCGGTTCGGCGCGTTCGCCACCACGTTGATCATGTTGATCTGGAACGCGGTGCCCTCCTCCGGGAGCATCACGCCGATCCGCCCGTTCGACTGGTCATGGTAGAGCTGGCTGCGCGCGTTCCAGCCGGTGGCGAAGGTCACCTGGTCGTTCAGGATCAGGCTGTAGCCGTCCGGGCTCGGGTTGAAAGTCTGCACCAGCGGGGCGAGCTCGCGCAATTTCGCGATCGCCTTGTCCACGCCGCGCGTGTAGTTGCCACCCTCCATCCGCTCGACGATCGCGGTCAGAACGAGACCCTGGATGTTCGGCGGCGCAGAGACCGAGAGCCGGCCGCGCCATCTCTCGTCCCACAACGCCTTCAGGCTGGTGGGCGCCGGGCTGACCTTGGTGGTGTCGTAGACGATCACGAAATGATCGAAGGTGACGGCCGGGCCGCACTCGCCGCCCGACTGACGCGCGAGTGGCACGAGCTCATCGAGCGCGGGCACCTGCGCAGGGGAGAGCTTCTCCACCAGTCCTTCGCGGCAGGCGATCGCGGCGGTGGTGGTGTCCATGATCACCACGTCGATCTGCGGTGAGGAGCGCTGGCTGCGCAGGATGCCGAGCATCTGCGCCGATGTACCGGGGCCGAAATAGGTCACCTGCACGCCGGGAAAGCGCGCCTTGAACGGTTCCACGACTGCAGCCGTATAGTTCTCCTCGAAGATGCCGGAATATGCCATCACGGTGATGGTTCCGGACGGCTGCGCTGAGGCCGACGCGACGGCCAACGCCGCCAGCGCGGCGGCAAGCGTGATCCTACGCATCGTCCCGGTCTCCCTTGGGGCTGCTCCGCGCCATTCTTGCGCGCCACCCGGCGGCCTGTCGAGACCGTGGCGGTGGCGTCCGCGACGCCATCCCGGCTATAGCCGCGCGCATGACCGCAACCGCGCTGCCCGCACGCGCGGCGGGTGGCGCATGGTCGGCCGAGATCCGGTCCACCGTGTCGCTCGCCTGGCCGATCGCGCTGACCAACCTGTCGCAGATGGCGATGGGCATCACCGATGCGGCGATGCTCGGCAACTTCGATCCGATCGCGCTCGCCGCCTCGGCGATCGGGCTCGCGCTCTATTGGACGTTCGCGATCGCGGGGCTGGGGCTCGCCTTCGGCACGGCGCCCCTGATGGCGCAGACGCTGGGGCGGCGGCGGCATGCGGTGCGCGACGTGCGGCGTTCGGCGCGGATGGGGCTCTGGGCGACGGCCGGGTTCGCGCTGCCGGCGACGCTCGTGCTGTGGCAGGCGGAGATGATCCTGCTGCTGCTCGGCCAGGAGCCCGCGATCGCCGGGCCCGCGGCACTCTATGTGCGCACCCTGCTGCCCGGACTGCTGCCGTTCTGGTGGTTCATGGTGCTGCGGAGCTTCGTCTCCGCGCTCGAGCGGCCGAAGCCCGCGCTGGTCGCGACCATGATCGCGATTCCGCTGAACGGGCTGCTCGACTGGCTGTTCATCTTCGGCCGCTTCGGCCTGCCGGAGCTCGGCATCGTCGGCGCGGGGATCGCGAGTGCGGCGTCGATGACGGCGATGATGGCGATGCTGCTCGGCGTGTGCGTGACCGACCGGCAGTTCCGCCGCTATGCGCTGCTCGGCCGGCTGTGGCGCCTCGATCGCGCACGCATGGCGGAGCTGCTGCGCGTGTCGCTGCCGATCGTCGGTGCGCTGCTGTTCGAGGTGATGGTGTTCAACGCGGCGGTGCTGCTGGTCGGCTGGATCGACGCGGTCTCGGTGGCCGCGCACGCGATCGCGATCCAGTGCGCGAGCCTCACGTTCATGGTGCCCATGGGCATCTCCCAGGCGGCGACGGTCCGTGTCGGGCTCGCGGCGGGGGCGCAGGATCGCGCCGGCGTGGGACGCGCGGGCTGGACGGCGCTCACGCTCGCGGGCGGGTTCATGGGCGCGATGGCGCTGGTGTTCGTGCTGACGCCGGGCCCGATCGTCGCGCTGTTCCTCGACCCGGCGCTGCCGCGGGCCGACGAGGTGGCGTCGCTCGGCGCACGGCTGCTGCGCGTGGCGGGGCTGTTCCAGGTGGTGGACGGGTTGCAGGTGGTTGGCGCCGGCGCGCTGCGCGGGCTGAGGGACACGCGCGTGCCGATGCTGTTCGCCGGGCTCGGCTACTGGGTGCTGGGGCTGCCCGTGGGCGCTTTGCTGGCGTTCGGTGCCGGACTCGGGGCCTTGGGGATCTGGCTCGGCCTCGCCTTCGGCCTGGCGATCGTGGCCGGGCTGCTGGTGGTGCGGTGGTCGCGGCGCGAGGTTCTCGGGATAGGGGGGCCGGGGGGGAAGGGGGGGCGGGGCCCGGGGGCGCCCCCCCCCCCCCCCCCCCCCCCCCCCCCCCCCCCCCAAGCCTTGGTCCTTATTTCTTGTTCATGGACGCCCTCACCGAACGCATCCTCGACACCGCCCTCGACCGCGCCCAAGTGGTGGGCTGGCATGACCTCCGTCTGCGCGAGGTCGCCGGTGAACTCGGCCTGCCGCTGACCGAGGTGCTGGCGCGGTTCCGCGACCAGGATGCGATCGCGGATGCGCATTTCCAACGTCTGCTCGCACACATGATCGCCCCGGCGGCTGACCCGGCGGCCTTCGCGATCCTGAACGCGCGCGAGCGGGCGGAGGCGGTGCTGCTGCGCTGGTTCGAGGCCGCCGCCGCGCGGCGCGCGGTCACGCTGGCGATGATCCAGGAGAAGGCTTGGCCGTCGCACCCGCACCACTGGGTGCCGATGGTGTTCAACCTGTCGCGGCTGATCCACTGGGTGCGCGAGGCCGCCCAGCTCGACCGCGGCGGATTCGCGCGGATGGTCGAGGAGGTCGGGCTGACCAAGACCTTCCTCGCCACCCTCGCGACCTTCGCGCTGGACCGCTCGGGCGATCTCGCGGCAACACGGCGCGCGCTCGCCTCGGCGCTCAGGCTGGTGCCGCTGAGCTGACCGCTCACGGGCGCGTGCGCAGGGGTTCCGCAGCCGCGCCCGAGGGCGCAGGCTTCGGGGAGAACAGGATCGGGAGTCCGCCATGCCAACGCGTGAGACCACCATGCCAACGCGTCGCATGCTGCTCGTGCTCGCGCCCGCACTGATCGCCACGCCGGCGGCGGCGCATCACGGCTGGGGCAGTTACGAGGCGCGCAATCCGCAGACGCTCACCGGCGAGATCGAGCGGGTGGAATTTGCCAACCCGCACGCGACGATCTGGCTGAAGACGGTGGGCAAGACCTGGGAGGTGGTGCTGGCGCCGCCGTTCCGCATGATCAATCGGGGCGTGCCGCGGGACGGGCTGCGCGCGGGCATGACCGTGACGGTGATGGGCTATCCGCACCGGCAGAAGGAGGAGGAGTTGCGCGCCGAGTGGATCCGCATCGGCGAGCAGGTCACGCAGCTCCGCTGATCACCCGATGGAGCACGATCACGAGATCTCCGCGCCCGACTGGGCGGTCTGGCTGGAGGCGACGGCTCTCGGCGAGGTCGCGCGCGACAGCCTCTGGCTCTATCCGATCGCCTCGATCGCGCATGTGCTGGGGATCGCGCTGCTGATCGGGTCGATCGTGTCGTTCGATCTGCGCGTACTCGGGGTCGCGCGCGCCGTGCCGTTCGCGGCGGCCGCGCGGCTGCTGCTGCCGGTGGCGCGTGTCGGCTTCGTGATGATCGTTCTCTCCGGCGCGGTGATGCTCGCGGCGGACGCGACGCACGTCGCGACCAACGACGCGTTCGCGGTGAAGAAGGTGCTGGTGGTCCTGGCGTTGACCAACGTGGTGCTGTTCCACCGTGTCGCCTGGCCGCCGGAAGGGCGGGAGCCGGGTCAGCTCGCGCGCACGCTCGCCGCGTTCTCGGCGGTGCTGTGGCTCGGCGTCGCCTCGAGCGGGCGCGCGATCGCCTATTTCTGAGCCGGACCGGGGGCCGGCCACGCCGACCCCCGATCGCGTCACCGCTTCTCGATGTTCCAGAACACCATCACCGGCGAGGCGAGCACGCCCGACACCGCCGTGCGCCGCGCATAGGGCAGATCGGCCTGGCCGAGCACGCGGTAGGGCTGCACCACGGCGAGCCGCGTCTGAAGCTCCTCGGCCAGCCGCTTGCGCGTCGGCTCGTCGGTCGCGTCGATGAAGGCGCGGCGGATGCGCTCGGCCTCCTCGTCGCAGGGCCAGCCCGCCCAGTTGCGGCCGTCGCAGGACATGTTCGTGCCGATATTGGTCAGCGGATGGAACATGGTCGCGCCCGAGGCGTAGGTGAGGAAGATGTTGTAGCCACCCTGGTCGGGCGGGTTGCGGTTCACCTGACGCGTGATCACCGTGCCCCAGTCGTTGTACTGAAGATCGACATTCATCCCGGCCTGGCGCATCCCCGCTGCCGCCACCTCCGCCATCCGGCCGATCGGCGCGATGTCATTCGTGGTGACGAAGACGATCCGCTCGCCCTTGTAGCCGGCCTCGGCCAGCAGCGACTTCGCCTTCTCGATGTTTGGCCGGCGAAGATCGTCCGCCCCCGCCTCGGAGCCATAGACGCTGCCGCAGATGAAGAAGGCCTCGCAGCGGCGCCACCACTGCTGGTCACCGAATCCGGCTGCCATGGTGTCGGCCTGATCGACCATGTAGGCGAGTGCGAGCCGCGCGCGGTGGTCGTTGAAGGGCGGGAAGAGGCTGTTCGGCCGCAGCATCCCCTGCGTGCCGATCGTGTTCAGCTTGTCCAGGGCAACAGTGCGGGCCCGCGTCAGCACGGGGATCAGATCGGTGGCCGGCTGCTCCCAGATATCGATCTCGCCCGACTGCATGGCCGCGGCGACGGTCGAGGCGTCGGGGATGTTGCGCCACTCGACGCGATCGACCTTCACCACACGCCCGCCGGCGAGGCCCGAGGCGGGCTCGGCGCGCGGCACGTAGTCGGGGTTGCGGTCGTAGACCACCACCTGGCCGGCCATCCAACGGTCGCGGTTGAAGCGGAACGGACCGGACCCGACCGTGGTGGTGATGGGGCGCGCGGGGTCGGTCTTCGCGTCCTCCTCGCGCATGACCACCGGGATCTGCCCGACCGCCGATCCGAGCGCGTACTCCATCAGGCCGAAGGGACGCTTCAGCACCATGCGGAACGTCTTCGCATCGACGATGTCGAGCGAGGCGAGCGCGTCGCCAACGCGCGAGCCCACCGTGTCGCGCGCCATCCAGCGCCGCAGGCTCTGCGCCACGTCAGCGGTGGTGACGGTCTGGCCGTCGTGGAACTTCAAGCCGTCGCGCAGCGTGAACTCCCAGGTGAGCTGATCGGGCGAGACCGACCAGCGCTCGACCATCTGCGGCTTGGGCTGGAGGTTCTCGTCCCAGGCGAACAGCGTCTCGTAGATCATCAGGCCGTGCATGCGGGTGATCACCACCGACACCGCAACGGGATCGAGCGTGCGCAGATCGGCATGCGGCACGACGCGCAGCACGTTGTCCTGGGCGGCGGCGGGCATTGCGAGAGTGCACACAGCCGCCGCGAGCAGGGTTCGGCGCAGGCTCATGGTGTCGGTCCTTCCCCGTCGTTCAGGCGCGGCGGAAGGAGAACACGCGGCAGCGGTTGGTGACAACCCGGGTGCTGTCGGCGCCGAAGGCGAAGCAGGGCCGCTGCGCCCAAGGCCCGTCGCTGCGGCGACCGAGCGCGCGCCCTGCCCCGAGCGGGACGAGCGGCATCGCCGTCCGCAGCGGGCCCACCCCCATGGTCAGCGTCGCCGTGCCGTCCGCGACCGCAACCTCGAACGCGGCGCCGAGCGCGTCGTTGCGCCAGCGCCCTGCCCAGGCGGGATCGGGTGCGGCGTCGCGCGGCACGGGGACGAAGCGGCGGGCGACGTGGTTGATCTCACCCGCGATCGCGCCGCCCTCGTGACGCAGCCGGATCCACATATAGGGGCTGCGCGACACGGCCCAGCCATCGCCCGCGTCGAAGAGCTGCTCCGCGGCGCCGAGGAAGGTCACGCGGCCCTGCGCGAGTTCGATCCAGAAGGGCGATCCGTCCTCCGCCGCGAAGAGCCCATCGGGCAGCGCCGCGGTGGCGGGCGGCAGGGTCGCGCCGAGCCCGGCGGCGGCGACCTCGAGCGCGAGGCCGAGCGGATCGGTATCCTCGCGGTTCGACAGCAGCACGACGCCGATGCCGTGCTCCGGCGCGATCAGCACATGGTTCTTGAACCCCGGCAGCGACCCGCCATGGCCGTAGAGCGGGATGCCGAGGAACGGCGCGTGCGCGATGCCGAGCCCGTAGCCGGTCGCGCGCCCGTCGGTCAGGCGACGGCGTTCGGCGAGGCGCGGCAGCAGTCCCTGCACGGGCGCGCGCTCGGCGAGCAGCGCGGCGAGCCATCCCGCGAGATCGCGCGCGGAGCCCGCAAGCCCACCCGAAGCGGAGAGATGCGTGCCGTAGCGCCCCGAATGCCAGGCGCCGGCCTCGTCGCGCCAGTAGCCGGTGGCGAGGTTGGGCACGGGGTCGGTGAAATCCTCCGGGAACTGCACCGAATGGAGTCCGAGCGGAGCGAAGAAGGCGTCGCGCCAGGCGTCGCCCAGGGGACCGACGCGTGGCTCGAGCGCGTGCTGGATCCAGCGATAGCCGGTGTTGGTGTAGGAGATCTCGGTCCCGGGCGTGTAGTTCAGCGCATCGATCGCGGCGGTGAAGCGATAGAGCGCCTCGCGCGTGTGCGTCGCGGTCCAGGGCACGCCGAGCTGCCACAGCGCCTCCATCGCATCGGCGATGCCGCTGGTCATGTCGAGCGCGCGGCCGACCGGGACGGCGGCGGGCGTGGGCGCGAGGTCGGGGAGATGTGTCCCGAGCGGATCGTCGAGCGCGATCCCACCCTCGCGCAGCACCAGCGCGGCAAGCACGTGCTTGGTGATGGAGGCCCAGCGGAATGCCGTGTCGGGCGTGATCGCGAGCGCATGGTCGAGGCTCGCGAGTCCGCCGCAGGCGGTGGCGCGGGGGCCGCTCCGATCGAACAGCACGATCGCGCCGCCGGGGCCGCGCGCGGCTGCCCAGGCAGCGGCGATCGCATCGGCGTGCGCCTGCGCGCGGGCGAGATCGAACGGCATGGGAGACTCCTCGGTCAGCGTCGGCCGAACAGGCGCTCGAGCTCGGCGCGCGTCAGACGGATCCAGGTCGGGCGGCCATGGCTGCAGGTGCCGCTGTTCGGTGTGGCCTCGATCTGGCGCAGCAGCGCATCCATCTCCGCCGGCGCGAGGCGGCGGCCGGCGCGCACGGAGCCGTGGCAGGCCATGCGTGCCAGCACCGCATCGATGCGCACGCGCAGCATCGTCGTCTCGCCGGTGTCGGTCAGTTCCTCGGCGATGTCGCGCAGCAGGCTGGCCGCATCGCAGCCGGCGAGCGGGGCCGGTACCGCGCGCACCAGCAGCGCACCGCCGAACGGCTCGACCGCGAGGCCAAGGCGCGCGAGCTCGTCCGCGCGCGCGAGCACCGCCTCGGAAGCGGCGGGCGAGAGCTCCACCACCTCGGGCGAGAGCAGCGTCTGCGGCGCGACGCCGCCCGCCTCCAGCGCCCGGCGCAGCGCCTCGTGCGCGAGGCGTTCCGCGGCGGCGTGCTGATCGACCAGCACCACCGCGCCGTCGGCGGTTTCGGCGACGATGTAGGTGTCGAGGAGCTGCGCGCGCGCCGCCCCGAGCGGGTGCTCCGGCATCGCCGGTGCAGCCAGCACAGGGCGCGCGAGCGGCGGGGCGGCGAGCGGCAGGGCGGGGGCCTCGGCGAAGGACGCCGACGCAGCGGCGAGGCGCATGGGCGGGGAC
The DNA here is from genome assembly GCF_051860475.1 of Elioraea sp. Classification (NCBI taxonomy): domain Bacteria; kingdom Pseudomonadati; phylum Pseudomonadota; class Alphaproteobacteria; order Acetobacterales; family Elioraeaceae; genus Elioraea; species Elioraea sp. Next base: position 39,369 of record NZ_JBHYDW010000022.1, read on the forward strand.
CAGCGCGCGGCCGGCGCGGGGGTGACGGTGCGCGCGGTGCCGAGGGCCGATCGCAGCGCCGAGATGACGAAGCCGCGCACCGCGTCGGGCTCGCGGAACCGAACCTCCGCCTTGGCGGGGTGCACGTTCACGTCCACCGCCTCGGCCGGCAGGGTCAGCGCCAGCACCGCGAGTGGGTGGCGGCCCTGCGCGATCAGGTCGCCATAGGCGACGCGCAGCGCGGTGCGGAGCAGCCGGTCGGCGACCGGCCGCCCGTTCGCCATCAAGTGCTGCTCGGTCGCGGTCGCGCGCGTCAGGCTCGGCGGGCCGATGACGCCGGCGAGCGCGAAGGCGCCGCGCTCGGACGCGACCTCCACCGCGTGTTCGGCGAGGTCGGGGATCAGCCCAGCGATGCGGCGCGCGCGATCCGCGGCCGGCACGGCGAGCGCCTCGCGCCCGTCCAGCGTCACCGTGAACCCGACCGCCGGGTCCGCGAGTGCCAGTCGCCGCACCGCCTGCACGCACGCCTCCGCCTCGGTGCGCGCGGTCTTGAGGAACTTGAGCCGTGCGGGGGTGGCGAAGAAGAGGTCGCGCACGGTGACGCGCGTGCCGGGTGGCGCCGCGGCGGGGCGGACCTCGCCCTTCGCCCCGGCCTCGACCGCGATCGCCGCGCCGGCATCGGCCCCGGCCGCGCGCGAGACGATCTCCAGCCGTGCGACCGCGCCGATCGAGGGCAGCGCCTCGCCGCGGAAGCCCAAGGTCGCGATCTCGATCAGCCGCTCATCGGCGAGCTTGGAGGTGGCGTGCCGCTCCACCGCCAGCGCCAATTCGCCGGGCGCGATCCCGGCCCCGTCATCCTCGACCGTGATGCGCGCCGTGCCGCCGCCCTCGATCGCCACCGCGATCCGCCGCGCCCCGGCATCGAGCGCGTTCTCGACGAGCTCCTTCACGACCGAGGCCGGACGCTCCACCACCTCGCCGGCGGCGATGCGGTCAGCGACGGCGGCGGGAAGCAGGCGGATGCTCATCCGCCCATCCGCCGCAGCGTCGCGACGAGCCCGGCGGTCGCCGGATCGAGCGCCGCCGTGTCGCCGGTGGCCAGCGCCGCTTCGGTGCCGCCGGCGAGGGTCTTGCCGAGCTCCACACCCCACTGATCGAAGGCGTTGATGCCCCAGAGCGCGGCCTGGAGCGCGACCTTGTGCTCGTAGAGGGCGAGGAGCGCGCCGAGATGGTGCGGGTCGAGCCGCGGCAGGATGATGCTGATGGTCGGCCGGTCGCCGGGGAAGCTGCGGTGCGGGCCGAGGTCTGCGGCGCGCGCGGGATCGGTGCCGGCGGCGGTGAGTTCCGCCACCGCCTCGTCCGCGCTGCGGCCGAGCGCCAGCGCCGCACCCTGCGCCGCCGCATGGGCGAGCAGGATGCGGTGGTTCGCGGCGAGGTCGTGATCGGGGCGCGCGACCAGCACGAGATCGGCCGGAATGGTCGCGGTGCCCTGGTGCATCAACTGGCCGAAGCTGTGCTGGAAGTTCGTGCCCGGCTCGCCGAACACCACGGGCGCGGTCGGGAACGGGACGGGCTGTCCGGCGAGATCGACCCGCTTGCCGTTCGATTCCATCTCCAACTGTTGCAGCCAGGCCGGCAGGCGCGCGAGCCGCTGGTCGTAGGGGAGACACGCGTAAGCCGCGCGGCCGAGGAAGGTCGCGTGCCAGCTGTGCACGAGTGCCAGCAGCATCGGCAGGTTGCGCCGCGGCGGTGCCGTCAGCGCGTGGGTGTCCATCGCATGCGCGCCGGCGAGCAGGGCGGCGAACACCTCCCAGCCGCGTGCCAGCGCGATGCCGAGCCCGATCGGCGACCAGAGCGAGTAGCGCCCGCCCACCCAGTCCTTGAAGCCGAACACGCGCTCGCGCGCGATGCCGAACGCGGATGTCGCCGCGAGATTGGTGGAGAGGGCGGCGAGATGCTGGCCGATCCGCCCCTCGCCCAGCTTCTCCGCAAGCCAGGCGCGCGCGACCGCGGCGTTCGCCATGGTCTCCTGGGTGGTGAAGGACTTGGACGCGATCAGCACGAGGGTGCGCGCGGGATCGAGCCGGTCGAGCACCGGGGCGAGGGCGTGGCCGTCCACATTGCCGACGAAGCGCGCATCGAGCCGCGCGCCGGTATGGGCGAGCGCGTCCGTCACCATGGCCGGGCCGAGATCGGAGCCGCCGATGCCCAGATTGAGTACATTGGCGAAGGGCGCGCCGTTGGCGGCC